>PFVA01000110.1 GCA_002790365.1 Ignavibacteriales bacterium CG_4_9_14_3_um_filter_30_11 | reverse complement strand
TTAATATTTGAAGATATTTATAAACAAAGCTAAATGATATAATTTGAATTTACAATCAAATATACACTTATGAATAATTTTTATCCTTGACAAACTGTTTGTTTTTTTTAATTTTGCTTTCAAAATTAATATGGGATTTCAATAATGGGGTTAACATATTTTAAGATCTACATTCCTTCAATCTTACTTACTTATATTATTTACAATAATTACTACATCGTTAGAACAAATAAAACTTGTCTTTTCGGACACAAATAACTATCACATTAATTAAATCTTTTGGGGGTTCAGATGAAGAAACTAATAAATCAATTTTGGACAGTTCTATCAGCAACTATATTTGTTGCTGTTCTTATCTCTTTCTCAGGGTGTACTAACTAATCAAAATCCAATTCAACCAGATTCAGTATATCTGAATAATACTACTAAAACATTGGTTAAACAAAATATAATAGGCGTAGAGAATAATTTGCGTGAAGTTGCCAAAAGTTTGGCCGTAGTCTTAAGAGAGAAGAAAGTTTTAAAAATGTTAAAAAAAGAATTGGGTAAAAAATTTGACGGTGAGCCGGAAGTTCTTTACAAACATATCTATAATAAAACTCTCCTTGATAATGCAACATTAGAAAATGAATTATTCTCTAAAAGCAATAAAAATATTGATATTAAAAATATAATTACCGAATTAGATGAAGTAATGAATTTAAATATATTTATGCCAAATTATGATAAATGGGATGGGGATAAAGTACCACTTGTTACTTATTACCCTTATTCAAAAAATGAATCTGATATTAAAGAAGTACAAGCATTTGACAGTGACGGAAATGAAGTTATGATCTCTAAAGAAAATGCTGTTAATTATAATTACATCGTTTTAGGGGCAAATGAAAGAACTGATAGAAATGGTAATTACAAATATCAAAAATATCAAAAGTCACTTCCACCAAGTGATGACGAAGGTGGCGGAGGAGGTGCTGGTGGTGGAGGTAGTGTTCCCGGTGATTATTACAAAGTAATTTTACACCAATGGCAAATTAATTATGATTGGGATCCCGGTTGGCTTTTAGGTTCAATGGAACTGTATATAAAACTTAAGATTAAAGATACTATTACTGGACAAATTCTCACTCATAGTGATTTTTGGATGATTGATGATTCTTATGGTGTTTGGGATCCTAAAATATATGACATAACTCTATATACAAGATTTAATAACTCTGATTTTTCAGTGTACTTTGAAATATGGGAAGATGATGGATGGTTCTCTTTTGATGACGACTCAATAGCTAATGGTATATGGGAATCTGTAAATAAATGGAATGGTACATATTGGGAATATGTTGGCTATAATATGTTAGATATTGGTTGGAATCTTTGGAATCTCAGGCTAACTGAGACTTATATTGTAGAAACACCAAGTAGTTCTACACCTAATACTGACTATGTATGGTTAGATTTTATAAAAAATACTTATTGATTAAATAGATATAAAAAAAATAATATGAATTATTTAAATTAATTTAAAAGCTAATATTTATTGTTTGTATCTGAAAAATAAGTTACTTAAAAATTGAAAGTATTCATGATACTTTTTTTATAGCAAGTGAAAAATTATAGGAGATTATAATGAAAAAATATGTTTTTGTTGTTTTAACACTTTTTGCAATTCCAACATTATTAGCACAAAGTAATGAAAATAGACTATTTAGTTATATAGGAATTTCATCAACAGA
>PFVA01000031.1 GCA_002790365.1 Ignavibacteriales bacterium CG_4_9_14_3_um_filter_30_11 | reverse complement strand
GTCAATGCATTAAATTAAAACCTAAATTTCTAAAATAAACTTTGAGGGAAAAATTTATACGGCACATGAGTACTTTTAACAAATTTCAGCCGTTCTGTCATGGCAATTAATTTTGAAAAAAATTTGTTAAGTTCATGAAGACCCAATTTTATCATCTCTATTTTATTTTTATATAAATATTTTAGAATTTGACATACCTATTCGGATAATCAGTTTATTTTTTTCTTGCTGTTTAATTCTTTTACATAACTAATGCGTTCGTAAAATTCTCCCAGTCATCACGGAAATAATATTTCTCATATATCTTCATGGTTATTTGTCTGCCGCCTGTTAATATTTTTGCGGGTAATTCTATATACCATTGCCGGAATGTATTGTGTTCTTCTTTCCAATGTTTCTTTAATTTATATCTCATCATTACAGATAAGTTATATGCAAATATTCCTAGCTGCCATAATATATCATTTGCATGAAAATTATTAGTTAATGTTTTTCCGGCCAACAGTTGATTCTTTACTTGCTCTATCCAGTTTTCGCTTGTTGAGCGTTCTTTATATTTTTCATGCAATTCTTTTGCGTTTCCTTCTAAACTTGTACAATAACAGGCATAATCATAAAATGCTACTTTCTGTTGTTCTCCAAAATATTCTGCCTCTTTATAACCGGCTAATGTTCTTATCGCTTTAAGTTTGCGCCCTTTCTTCCATTGCTTTGCTCTATATTCAAATTCACAGATTGATATTTCTGAGTTTACTTGCTCCCACTGCTGCTGCTCTAACAGATTATTGAGATTCTTTAGCTTTACCTTTATCAAATAATCCCAATGGAGCTCCTCCAGTTTATCCAACAGACTGCCGTTGAAAAAACCACTGTCAGCTCTGAAAAATATTTTCTCTATTTCTTTTGGTAATATCGCTGCTGTTTGTTTTATGAACGAGACTATTCCATTGGATGTATAGGCAGAACCAGTTCTAAATCTATTGTTTACTACTATCTTTATTTCACTTATAAATGCTAACAATGAATGATAACTCTTTGCCCCCTTTTTTACCGGATTATATCCTTTGGCTGCCCCTTGTTGATTTCCATATACTGTTTGTACCGTTGAATCACAATCTATCGTTATTTCTTTTAGTCTGCTTTCTGCTATCCAACGGCTTAATTTTCCAAATGTGTATTCTTGAAATTGAATTGAACCGCTTTGACCTAACTTTTTTAATCTTTGTGCTATGACATCCTTATTTAGGTTTTTACTTAAGTTTAATAATCTTTGTACTAATGAATCGCTTGTAAAGTTTGATATCCGTAATGTTCGGTTTACTCCGGATAAGCAGGCTAACAGTACTGATAATATTACTTGTACATTACTGAACTTTGTCGCATTATTTTTTTCTGTGGGGAATAGTTCGTTTAACTCGTCTCCTATTTCTAATTTATTTATGTAATGCATTATCGGTGATAGTCCTGCATATTTTGTTAGCATTCTGCCGGTAAAAGAATGTTTGATTTTCTTTGTTGTATACTTAATTTTTTGTTTATTTTTAGTCATTGGAAAAGTGGCGTTTGTTTGTAAATTTTTTGTTTATAACAATTCAAAAATAAACAACTTACTCCGCTTTTCCTGTTTTTTATTTTAGATTTTTAGGTAAAACAAATAAACTTCCGCCTCATCCACACGAGTTTGCACTTTATTATGATGTGTAAAAAAATATAATATAGTAGTGGAGGGGCATGCCCCTCCTCTACTACACCTATTGCACCTTTTTTTATCGGTTGTTAAATTTTAACGCAGCAAGGCCTGCCTTACATAGTTTTGTATTGAGTAGTATTAACGCAGCAAGGCCTGCCTTACATAGTTTTGTATTGAGTAGTTTTGTATTGAGTAGTATTAACGAATCAAGACCTGCCCTTGCGTAGTTTTGTATTGAGTAGTTTTAACGAAGCAAGGCCTGTGCTGCGTAGCCAACCTACACACAGTTTCGGTTGGTAAACTTTAGCGAAGGAGTATCATTTTCTTTCTATCAATAAAATCATTTGTTTT
>PFVA01000226.1:302-9279 GCA_002790365.1 Ignavibacteriales bacterium CG_4_9_14_3_um_filter_30_11 | reverse complement strand
AGAGAGTTTGTCCTATATGACAAAAGAAATTATTATCAACTCATCTACAACTCAAACCAGAGTAGCAATTACCGAAGACGGTAATTTAGTAGATTTTTTTGTTGATTACCCAGAAAAAAGAAGGATGGTCGGGAATATTTATCTTGGCAAAGTTGCAAGAGTACTTCCCGGAATAAAAGCCGCATTTATTGATATTGGAATGAAACACGATGGGTTTCTCCATTTTTCTGATATTGGTGATAGAACGCAGCAATTTTTAGAAATGCTGGATGACGATGACGATATTGAAATCGATGAAAATGGAAATTCTAATTCCAATAATAACCACCACGATCCACACAAAAACCATAAATCAAATCCCCAGGTAATACTGCATAAAGGGGATGACATTATTGTACAGATAACAAAGGAACCGGTGATAAACAAAGGTGTTCGTGTTACTTCTGCTGTTTCTTTGCCTGGTAGATTTTGTGTACTTCTTCCTTTTGACAATAAAATTGGCATATCAAAAAAGATTGTAGAATACAAAGAAAGAAGAAGATTAAGAAATTTAGCCAGAGAAATTATACCAGAAAATTGTGGACTGATAATTAGAACAGTTGCTAAAAATCAGGATGAAGCAGCCCTTAAATCTGATTTGAACCAACTTGTAAAAACTTGGCATATAATTGAAAAGAAAATTAAATCAGAAAGCCCTCCTTCATTAATCCATGCTGATTTAAATACAACTTCGAGTGTGATTAGAGATTTATTTTCTACTGATATATCAAAAGTATTTATTGATTCTAAAAAATTATATAAACAAATAAAAAATTATGTTGAAATAACACAACCTAGTCTTATTGATAAAATAGAACAGTACAACTCTTCTCACTCAATATTTGAAGCATTTAAAATTGAAGAACAGATAAAAACTTTAATGGCAAGAAAAGTTTATCTACCAAGCGGAGGATATTTAATTATTGAGCACACAGAAGCAATGGTAGTTATTGATGTTAACAGCGGTAAATATGCTAAAAGCAAAGATCAGGAACAAAATTCATTAAAAACCGACCTTGAAGCTTCCAGAGAAATTACAAAGCAAATGAAACTAAGAGATATTGGCGGAATTATAGTTATTGATTATATTGATCTACTGGAAGAAAAGAACAGAAAAAAAATATACGATGAGCTAAAAAAAGAATTCAGAAAAGACAGATCACGCGTTTCTATATTACCTATGTCTGATTTTGGTTTGGTCCAAATTACAAGACAGAGAGTAAGACAAAATATAATGCAGACGATGAACGAAGTTTGTCCATCTTGTATGGGAACAGGACTTCTTACAAAACAATCTCATTTAATATATGATCTTGAAGAATGGATAAAACGATTTAAAAGAGAATCCAAAGAAAAAGCGCTTATTGTAAGATGCAATCCTTTTGTTGCAGCAAAATTAAGGGAAGGTAAAATAAAAACATTATTTAAATTCAGATTTAAATACAGAGTTAAATTAAATCTAGAAGAAGATCCATCATTATCATTACAAGAAATTAAATTTATTTCTAAACTTACCGGAAAAGACATAACCGAAGATTATATTTAACAAATTCACGGAGAAAAAAACAGTAATGAAAAAAACACAATTTTTTAATATTCATGAAAAACTAAATGCAAAAATTGTTGACTTTGCCGGCTATCAAATGCCTGTTCAATATTCTTCTATAATTAAAGAACATAAAGCAGTAAGAAATTCGGTTGGTGTTTTTGATGTTTCACATATGGGCGAAATATTTATCTCCGGTGAAAAGGCGTTAAATTTTGTTCAAGAAATTACTGTTAATGATGCATCTAAATTATCACCGGGAAGAGTGCAGTATTCTGCAATGTGTTATAAAAACGGTGGGATTGTTGATGATTTATTAGTTTATAAAATAAACGATAAAAAATACTTGCTTGTTGTAAATGCTTCAAACATAGAAAAAGATTATAACTGGATGGTTGAAAACAACAGTTTTGGTGTTGAAATAAAAAACGAAAGTGATGATTATTCTTTACTGGCAATTCAAGGACCTAATTCGAAAGAGGTATTACAAAAAATTTGTGATAAAAATCTGGATTTGGAATATTATCATTTCTTTGAAGCAAAAATTTCAGGCGTTGATATGATAATATCACGCACAGGATATACCGGTGAGTTGGGCTATGAAATTTATTTTAAAGGAAATGAAACAGTAGCAGAAAAAATTTGGAATAATATCTTTGAAGCCGGCAAAGAATTCGAAATACAACCAATTGGTCTTGGTGCAAGAGATACTTTAAGATTAGAAATGGGATTTTGTCTTTACGGTAATGATATTGATAAAACCACAAACCCACTTGAAGCCGGACTTGCTTGGATAACAAAATTAACAAAGAACAGGTTTATTTCTAAAGATGTTTTGGAACAGGTAAAAGGAAATGGTGTTAAAAGAAAATTAGTTCCAATGATTACAGATGAAAGAGTTTTTCCAAGACATGGATATGACATTACTTCCAAGGGGAGAAAAATAGGTGTTATTACCAGCGGAACAGTTAGTCCAATTTTGGATAAACCAATTGCTTTGGGTTATGTAGAAAAAGAATTTTCCTTTGAGGGAGCTGAAGTTAATTTTATGATAAGAGGAAAGGAAACAAAAGCAAAAGTTGTTAAACTTCCATTTTTAAAAAAATAGTTTATTCTGTTTTTACTCATTTTAAATTGTTAATTTAATTAGCATATATGAACATAAATGTAATAATTTCTCCCTGTGGATTAGAAGAATTATATTTTATCAACAAAACAGTTGTGGTAATTGATGTTCTACGAGCTTCCAATACGATTATAAATGCTTTACAAAATGGAGCTAAAGAAATAATTCCTGTTGCTGCAGTAGAATTTGCTGTAAAGGTGTCCGGCGGTATGTTTGGCGGTCAAACATTATTGGGCGGTGAAAGAAATACTAAAAAGATAGAAGGTTTCGCACTTGGTAATTCGCCATTAGAATATACTGACAGTGTTGTTGAAGGAAAGACTATAGTATTTTATACTACAAACGGTACTCCAGCAATAGTTAAAGCTAAATTTTCTGAATATTTAATTATTTGTTCTTTTGCAAACATATCTGCTGTTGCAAAAATTTTGATAAAAAAGAAAAAAGATTTTGAGATATTATGTGCCGGCAGAAATAATACCTTATCATTAGAAGATATAATTTGTACCGGATATTTGATTGATGAAATAACAAATGGTAAAAAGAATATTCCTCTAACAGATTCAGCAAAAGCAAGTTTGACTTTATATAAAACAATTGGTAAAAACATTAAAAAATTTCTTTCTGAAACTGATCATGGCAAACTTTTAATTAATAACGGTTTTGATGAAGATGTAGTTTTTTGCAGTCAGGTAAATTCTTCTGAAGTTGTTCCTGTTTTTTCAAATAACAGTCTAAAATTATCTTAAGAAGAAGAATTCATTTTTTAAGAATTAATTTTATTTAGTTCATATGCTTAAGAATAAAAAGAAAAAAAATTCTAATCCAAAACCTAAAGCCTCTGAAGCAGCTCCCATATTAACAACTAATCAAAAGAAAAATATTTTTGGAACGCTATTAATTCTTGTTTCATTACTTATATTTTTAAGTATTATATCTTACTCTAAACTTGATAGAGCTAATTTAAGCTATCAATTTTCAGATATATTAAAATCATTTTCGTCTAACTCAGATATAACGCATAAATTAGAAAGCACAAGAAACTGGCTTGGTATTTTTGGAGCTTATATATCAGATTTTTTTCTTAATTCAACATTAGGAATATTTTCTACTATATTTCCAATAATGCTTTTTATGTTGGGGTTTTCTCTTTTCAAAAAAATTGAAAACAAAAACATTTTTCATGCCTTTAATTTTTTAATACTCTTTGCAATTATTTGTTCATCATTTTTTGGTGTATTACATGGGCATTATTTGTTTTTCCCGGCAACTAGTGAACTATCAGGAACAATAGGTGACTACTTAGGAATTGTTCTTAGCAGATTACTCGGTGGAGTTGGAAGTATTTTGTTTTTGGGTACAGCACTGTTCATTCTAATTATTGTAAAATTTGATATAAGCTTAAAAAATATTTTCTTATATCTAAAAGAATTATTAATATCATCAGAAAGTAAAGATGAATTAACAGAAGAAAATATTATTAACCACAAAACACAAGATAATTTAGATAAGATAAAAGAGTTAAGTAAAGAAAAAGAACCGAAAAGATCGTTTTTTGGAAAGAAAAAAGAAGAAGATAAAGAACCAAAAATTAGAATAATTAGAAAGGATGATGAACCAACCCCCGAGACTAAAAATGTAAATTTTGTTGATCAAAAAAAGAAAACTAATGTTAAAAAAACAAAAGAAGATACCTCGCCTCTTAGCCAAGAAGAAAAGGAAAAACAATTGGAACTTCCAAACCAATGGGAAGAAAATATAAACTATACTCCATTGCCTTTGGATATTCTCAATCCAATACCTCAAGATAATTTTAAAGTTGCAGAAGAAGAATTAAAAAGGAACGCAGAACTACTAAAAGAAAAACTAAGCCTATTTGATATTGAAATTGAAGATATTTCAGTAACTCCTGGTCCGGTTGTAACTTTATATGAGATTGTACCAGCACCAGGTGTAAAAATAAGTAGAATTGTTGGACTTGAACACGACATTGCCTTAGCATTAGCAGCTAGAGGTATAAGAATAATTGCACCAATTCCCGGCAAAAGTGCTATAGGTGTAGAGATACCAAATACAGTTGCTTCGTTAGTAAATGCAAGATCTGTTCTTGGGAAAATTGCTGAATCCAAAGCGGAGCTGCCTATTGCTTTGGGTAAAATGATAAACGGAAATGTATTTATTACTGATCTAGCGAAAATGCCGCATGTACTTATTGCCGGCTCCACAGGTTCTGGAAAAAGTGTAGGAATAAATATGATAATATCCAGCTTACTTTATTCAAAATTACCGCACGAAGTAAAGTTGTTAATGATCGATCCTAAAAAAATTGAACTTTCATTTTATAATAAATTAAGAAAACATTTTCTTGCAGTTTCACCTGACCTTGATGAAGAAATCATAACCAATCCTCAAAACGCTGTGCTGCTTTTAAAATCTGTTGAATATGAAATGGAGAGACGATATGATAAACTTGCAAATGCAGGCGTAAGGAATCTAGTTGATTATAATAAAAAAATTTCAAATGCTAAAACCAAACCTGCTGACACAGATGAAATGATTCATCATTTTCTTCCTTACCTTGTTGTAATAATAGATGAACTTGCTGACTTGATGATAACTGCCGGTAAAGAAGTGGAAGAACCGATTGCTAGGCTTGCACAGCTAGCAAGGGCTGTAGGAATTCATTTGGTTGTAGCCACACAAAGACCTTCGGTAAATGTAATTACCGGAGTGATAAAAGCTAACTTCAGTGCCCGCATTGCTTATCAAGTAGCAACAAAAATTGACTCACGCACAATTTTAGATATGAACGGAGCTGAGCAGCTTTTAGGAAAAGGTGATGTTTTATTTTTACCAACAGGCTTACCAAAGCCAATTAGAATGCAAAACGCATTTATTTCAGCCGAAGAAGTTGAAAAAGTAACCGAGTATGTTGCCTCACAACCCGGTTATTCAAAACCATATTTTTTACCCTCACTTTATGATAAGAAAAAACAAGCTTCAGCCGGATTACTTTCAGATCTTGATCCTATGTTTGATGATGCGGCCAGGGTAATAGTAAGACATCAACAAGGTTCTGTTTCTTTACTGCAGAGAAGATTAAAATTAGGTTATTCCCGAGCAGCAAGAATTGTAGATCAATTAGAAGAAGCCGGAATAGTTGGTCCAAGTGATGGAAGTAAAGCAAGAACAGTATTAGTTGAAAACGAAGAACAGCTCGAAACAATTATTCGTTCATTATAGCATAAATATAAAATGAAAATTAAATTTATTATATCTTTATTGTTAATCTTTATATTTGTTAGTGTTGGTAACAGCCAAACAATTTTAAAAAAGGTACAGAAAAAATTTAATTCCACCAATGATTTTACTTCTGATTTTGTTCAAAAAACAAACGGAGATTTAAATTTTTCAGGGAAAATAAAATTTAAACAAAAAGATAAAATCAGGATAGAATTTGAAAACATTCTTATTGTCTCTGACGGAAGGACAAATTGGAATTATAATAAAAAAACTAATAAAATTATTATTAGTACCGTTGATGAAACACCATCAATATTTTCGATAAACCAGCTTATTAATGATCTGCCAAACAAAGGTATTGTAACGGAGCGCAAGGAAGAAAATAATAATATAATAAAAATTGATTTTAACGATAGTGCAGGGGTTAATTTTAATTATGCAGAACTATATTTTAATAATTCTTATAAAATAAAAAAAATTTTATTGGAAGGAGTTTCGTTCGGAATATTAGAAATAGTTTTTACTAAATATATAGAGAATGTAGGGCTCAAAAATTCTATCTTTAAAATACTACCATCAGAAGGAACAGAGATTATTGACCTCCGCTGACAACAAACACAAAAAAACTAAAAACTTTGTAAAATATTTGCTTTCAATAATATTGACGGCAATATTTTTATACATAGCATTCATCAATGTTGATTTCAGTGAAGTTCTAAATATAGTTTCAAAAGCATCAATACCCTGGATATTGGTTTTTATTACAGTAATGATGACTTCACACTATGTTAGAGCTTTAAGATGGAAAGTCATTTTAAATTCAGTTAAACCAGATACCTCAATTAAAAATTTATTTGGCGCAGTTATGGTTGGTTATGGGGTAAATTGTGTTATTCCCAGATTGGGTGAATTATCAAGAGCAGTTCTTGTTGGTAAATGGGAAGGGCTTTCAAAATCATCCATGGTTGGCGCAGTAATAGTTGAAAGGGTAATTGATATTATTTTTCTAGGTATTGCTGTTCTTGTTTCTGTTTTAATTTGGACAGAAAATTTATACAAAAGTTTTCCCTGGCTTGAATCAACATTAATTATTAGTATGATTTTAATGGCATGTTTTGTTGTCTTTTTTTATTTGACAATAAAATTCAGAGAAAAATTTTATGGAATAATAGTTAAACTTTTAACCAGAATATCTGAAAATCTTGCACACAAAGTTGCCCATGTATTTGAAATGCTCACACATGGTTTTGCATCATTAAAAGGCAGCAAAAATTATTTTTATACTATTTTGCTAAGCATTATAATGATGCTGCTTTATGGCTTAAGTGCATATGTAGGATTTTATACAATTGGGATGCAAAATATTAAAGATGTTTCGTATAACATGGGTTGGATATTGATGAGTATAAGTGCAATCGGAGTTGTTATTCCTACACCAGGAGGAACAGGCTCATATCACACATTGGCAAAATCAGCACTTGTTTTACTTTTTGGATTTGGCGAAGCAATAAGTTTGGCATATGCATTTTTAACACATATAATTTCATATTTTGTTTTTATTTTTTCAGCACTCTTTGTTTATATCTTTTTAAATAAACAACACTATAATTTTTTCAAGATTGCTGATGATGAAGGTGATGCTAATTGAAAAAAATATATTTGATATTATTTATAATTTTATGTTCAGCAACATCTTATTCACAGTATAGTTTAAGAGCCGGACTCGGGATAGCATTTAAAAATATTCCGTCCTTTTATGATTATTTAAGCCAAAATTTTTCAGCACCAAACGAAGAACTTAAAAACTTTAATTCTGCTGTAAATTTTTCCTTTGAAATTGATAAAACTTTTACTGATAACTTAGATCTTGGTGCAGAAATTGGATATGATCTATATTCTTATAACTATAATTTTAACTTAGGGCAATATGATGTATCTGTTAGCAATTTTATGCCCTCTGTATTAGCTTATTATGTTATTCGTGGGGGTGGATATCAATTTAAATTTGGTGGAGGTGTAGGTTTAAGATTTATAAATATTGACGAACACTTACCAAGCACTCCAACAAGTACTTCCTATAGTTCAACAGGTTATGGGGTAATATTAAGAGGATTGGGAAATACACAAATAGGGAAAAACATTTATGCAAATATAACTGCTGATTTAAAATATGATAGCATTAATGATGTAAGTAATGGAAACAAAAAATTATATAATAACGGTTTAAATGAAAATGTAAATTTTAATTCATTTTCAGTTGGGTTAATGCTGGGTATAACCTATTTATTTTAGGAGATTATATTGAATATTATTGAAGCGATATTTTTGGGAATAATTCAAGGCTTAACTGAATTTTTACCTATTAGCAGCACAGGCCATCTTACCATTGCAGGTAAGGTAATGCACCTGATCTCTACCAAGAACTCTCATCAATGGACAGCTTTTATTGCGGTTATTCAACTCGGAACATTAGTTGCAGTTCTTTTATACTTTAGAAAAGATATAATTTTAATTATTAAAGATTTTATCACAGATAATATGTTTTCAAGAAAAAAGTATTCGCTGCAAAGCAGTAACTCAAAATTAGGATGGTTGATAATTCTAGGTAGCATTCCTGTTGCAGTAATAGGTTTATTATTTAAAGATTTTATAGAAGGATCATTTACAAAAGAATTGGATGTAATTGCAATAAGTCTGATAGCTCTTGCAATAATTTTAGCCCTGGCTGAAAAAATTGCAAATTTTAAAAAAGATGTAAAAGACATCACAATATTAGATTCAATCATAATTGGATTTGCACAGGCATTAGCACTTATTCCCGGTTCATCTAGATCAGGAACAACAATTACAGGTGGTTTGTTTATGGGGCTGAACAGAGAAGCAGCCGCAAGATTTTCTTTTTTACTAAGTATACCGGCTGTATTAGCAAGCGGATTACTTGAGTTTTATGAATCACTTAAATTTTTAGATTCATCAATGTTTGTTAATCTATTGATCTCTACAATTGTATCAAGCATTAGCGG
>PFVA01000226.1:0-213 GCA_002790365.1 Ignavibacteriales bacterium CG_4_9_14_3_um_filter_30_11 | reverse complement strand
TTTTAATTTTACTTTATTTAAACATCTTGAAATAAAAGGAGTTACTATGGTTGGACTGAACAAAATTTTTATTCTATTACTTTTAACGATGATCTTTAGTGCATCTGCTGTTTGTAATATTAATGGAGAAATTATAAAAACAAAAACGGAGAAAAACTTAATGGCAGATTCAACAAAAGAAATTACTATGGCAGTAATGAAAACAAATATGGG
>PFVA01000028.1 GCA_002790365.1 Ignavibacteriales bacterium CG_4_9_14_3_um_filter_30_11 | reverse complement strand
TCCTGATATTCAGAAATTGATTTTGTCATTTTACCGGTACAGATAATTAATAGACCTGTTGCCATCGGATCAAGAGTGCCGGCGTGTCCTACTTTTTTTACTTTTACTGCTTTTCTTATTTGGTGAACAACTTTGAATGATGTCCAGCCTTTAGGTTTGTCAATAAGAATTGTCTGTCCGGATTGAAAATCTAAATCAGCCTTCTGTTCTGTTAATTTCGTTATCATTTTCCCTGTCACTCTGTGAGTGAATCTTCTTTATCAATCCTTCTATCTTTTCTACATAATCCTGTGTATCGTCAATGTAAAAATCCAATTCGGGACAAAATTTTAAGCTTATTCTGTGTGCAAGTTCCGATCTAATTATCTTTACATCTTTTTTTATTTTTCCAAGGACAAAATCTCTTTTTTCTTTTTCAAATACAGAAAGATAAACTTTGGCTCTTTTTAGATCAGGTGTTGCAATTACTTTTGTAATTGTAATAAATCCCAATGATGAATCTCTTAGTTTAAAAAGAAAGATATTACTTAATTCTTCTTTTAAAAGTTTTTCTACTTTATCTATTCTGTGAGTCGACATAATATTTATTAGGAAATATGGAGGAAATTAAGAAAGCTTTTTCTTCGTCTCAACCATTTTATAAGTTTCAACAATATCGTTTACTTTTATGTCATTAAAGTTATTAATGCTTAATCCGCATTCGTAACCGGCATCTACTTCTTTAACATCATCTTTAAATCTCTTAAGTGCGTTTATCTCACCCTGATGAATAACAATTCCGTCTCTTATTAATCTTATTTTATTATTACGGGTTACTTTTCCTTCAAGTACATAACAACCGGCAACTGTACCGACTTTTGGTACTTTAAATATATCTCTTACTTCAACTGTTGATGTAACTTCTTCTGAAATAATCGGTGAGAGTAATCCTTCTAGTGCAGATTTAACTTCATTGATTGTATCATATATAACATTGTACAATCTAATATCTACATTCTCTTTTTCTGCCAATTTTCTTGCATTTAAATTCGGACGAACATGAAAACCAATAATAATTGCATTAGAAGCAGAAGCAAGCAGAACATCGCCCTCGGATATTCCACCAACTCCTTTATGAATAACTCTAACTTTTACTTCTTCAGTAGATAATTTCATTAGTGAATCAGATAATGCTTCAATAGAGCCGTCAACATCACCTTTAACAATAAGTGGTAATTCTTTTACTCCGCCAATACTTATCTGTTTTGCAATTTCATCTAGGGTAATATGATGAACTTGTTTTTGGTCTTGTTCTCTTTTCAGTTGTTGTCTTTTTAATCCAACTTCTCTGGCATGTCTTTCAGAATCTACAACAATAAATGTATCGCCTGCCTGTGGAGCACCTTCAAAACCAAGTACCTGTACAGGTGTTGATGGAGGTGCCTGTATAAGTTTTTTACCTCTCTCGTCAAACATTGCTCTAACTTTGCCCTGAAAAATACCGGCAACAAAAGGATCGCCAATTTTTAATGTTCCTTTTTGTACAAGTACAGTACCTGTAATTCCTCTACCCTTGTCTAATTGTGATTCAACCAAAATACCACGAGCTTTTCTATTAGGATTTGCTTTTAGCTCTAGTAATTCTGCTTCAAGTAAAATTGTTTCTAAAAGTGTCTCTATGTTCAATCCAGTTTTAGCTGAAATTTCCACACATTGGTATTTTCCACCCCAGGATTCAACTAATATATTTCTATCGGCTAATTGTTGTTTTATTTTTTCGGAGTTTGCACCGGGTTTGTCAATTTTATTTATTGCAATAACAATTGGCACATTAGCTGCTTGTGCATGATTTATTGCTTCAATAGTCTGTGGCATTACTGCATCATCAGCTGCAACTATTAGAACAACAATATCGGTAGCCTGAGCTCCTCTTGCTCTCATTGCAGTAAAAGCTTCGTGACCTGGTGTATCTAAAAATGTAATATGCTTTCCTTTACCAGCATCTACTTTATAAGCACCAATGTGCTGTGTAATTCCACCAGACTCACCGCTTACAACATTTTCTTTTCTAATATAATCAAGTAGTGATGTTTTACCATGGTCAACATGTCCCATTATAGTAACAACCGGTGATCTTGGCTCAATTGATTCAAGCTCATCAGAAGTATCTGTTAAAACATCAGAGGTAAATTCTTGAACAAATTCTACTTCAAAACCAAATTCATCAGCTACTAATGTTATAGTTTCAACATCAAGTCTTTGATTTATAGAAACCATAATTCCAAGTTCCATACATTTTGCAATAACATCACTAACAGGTATTTCCATTAAATTTGCTAGCTCATTTACAGCACTGTATTCAGTAACTTTTATAATTGAGGCTTCAATAGATTTTTGTTCTTGTTTCTTTTCTTCTTCCTCTTCGCGTTCTTTTCTTTTTTTCTTTCTATGGCTTGCTCGTGATGCTGCCGTTGTAGTGTCATCAATACTAAGCATTGTTTTTCTAATAGCTGCCTTTACATCTTTTTCATTAATCTCAAATTTCTTTATTCTTTTTTTCTTTTTGGCTGGTTTCAGTTCATCTTCAACTTGAGTTGTTTTCTTCTTCCCTTTTAATCTTTTTTTCTTTTTCCCTTTCGCATCTTTGCTTTCAGTCACTTCCTCTTCAACTTTGGTTGTTGTTTTCTTTGTTTTAGTTTCATCTAAATTCATTTTACCAACAACAGTTAATCCTTTTCTTTTGGCTATAGCATTTTCGGCGGGTGTTTTAAATTTCTCTTCTTCTTTTATTTCTTCAACTTCTTTCTCTTCAGTATCTTTTTCCTTTTTTGTTGGAACTTCTTCTTCTTTAATCTCTTCTACTTTAGGTTTTTTATCTTCAACTACTTCTACAGGTTCAGCAACACTTACCTCTACTTCTTTATCTGTTTTTTCCTTTTTAAACTCAGCAATCTTTTTATAATGCTTTTGGGCTTTATCAATATCTTTCTTATAGTGATTAGCAATTTCTTCTATCATTTCATCTTCAAGAGTTGACATGATAGTTTTTACCTTATAACCTTTTTTGGTTAGGAATTCTAATAGTTCTTTAGCTGAGAGATTATTCTCTGAAGCGAATTTGAATATTTTAATTTTTTTTGGTTTTGTCTCAGCCATATTATCTGCTTTTATTTATAATCATTTTATTCATATTGAGATTTTATCAGTTCAATTATTTCTTCTATTTTTTCTTCTGATAATTCTTCAATTTCGTTTAGTTTCTTTTCTTTAGCAGCTTTCAATACTTCTAAAGCTGTATCATATCTATTGTTGATAAGTAAATTATATATTTCCTCGCCTAGCTCTTCTTTTAAATCGATAAGTTCCATGTCTTCTTCATATTCTTCTAGTGGTGTTTCTTGTCTCAAGATATCAATTTCATAACCGGTAAGTTTTATTGCCAAACGAATGTTAACACCATTTCTACCAACAATTAAAGATACCTGATCGTTATCAGCAGTTACTACGGCTTTTCTTTCTTCTTCGTCTAATTCAATCTGTTTAAGTTTTGCCGGTGCTAAAGATCTCTGAATCATAATCATTGGGTCTTCAGAATAATTTATAACATCAATGTTTTCGTTATTTAGCTCTCTTACTATTGCGTGTATTCTAACTCCTTTCATTCCAACGCAAGCACCAACCGCATCAATTCTGTCATCGTGTGATTCAACAGCAACTTTGGCTCTTTCACCAGGAGATCTTGCAATGCCTTTAATATCAATAATACCGTCATAAATTTCAGGTATTTCAATTTCAAAGAGTCTTTGCAAAAATAAATTGTCAGAACGAGAAATTATAATAATTGGACCGCTTTGAGTTTTTTTAACTTCTTTAATAATTGCTCTTATTGTATTGCCTTTTCTATATCTTTCAAAAGGTATTTGCTCATCGCGAGGAAGTAAAAGTTCTCTCTTGTTATGATTTACAAGTATATCGTTTCTTCTTGTTTGATAAATATCACCAACAACAATTTCTCCAATCAGTTCTGAATATTCGTTATACACAACTTCTTTTTCAATTTCTCTAATGCGTTGGTTTAAGTTTTGTTTTGCTAATGTTATTAATCTTCTACCAAAAGAAGCAAGGTTTAATGTTTCAACATAATCGTCACCAATTTCCAGATTTTCTGTATTGCCTTTTTTGTTTACTTCTGCAAGTGTTATCTGTCTGTTGGGGTCTTCAACTTTTTCAACAATTTCTCTGCCTAAGTAGATTTCAATGTCACCTCTGTCCATATTAACAACAACATCATAAGTTGCTTCTTCACCGTATTTCTTTTTAACCAGTATTCCGAATATATCTTCAATAATACCGGCCAAAACATCTTTGTCCATTCCTTTTTCACGCACCATTTGTGCAAATGATTCAACTATGCCTGAGTTCATTTATCCTGTCTCCATTAAGTGTTTTCATCCCTTTGGGGAAAAACTAAATATTACTTTTGCTTTTTTTATGTTATTAAAATTTATTTTTATTTCTGTTTTGTTCTGATCAAAAAATAAATCGTTATTTAAAATATTTTTTAATGTTCCTTTCAATTTCTTTTTTTCACCATTTTCTTCATAAACAACATCTAAATTTCTTCCTATATGTTTATAGAACTGATCTATAATTTTTAGAGAATATTCAGAACCCGGTGAAGATACAATTAGCTTATAATCATCATTTTCGTTAATAATTTCATTAAGTTTTTCGGTTATATTTCTGCTAACTGATGCACAAACATCTGCAGAAACATTGTCTTTACCATCAATAAAAATTTCAAGAACTCTTTTTTTTGGTGTTCCTCTATAAATAAAATCTATAAGAAAGAAACCCTGTTCTTTTGCAGCATTTTCGGATATTAGCCGAACTATATTTTCGTCTTTAAATTTCATACAAACAAAAATCGCCCGTAAACGGGCGAATTAGAGAGTGAAAAATAGTACTAAATAATTGAATAAGCAAGAAAAGTTGTCAAGTTAAATTCTTTACGAGCCATTCCTGAAGACCTTTAAGTTCTTTGTAGGTTTTTATCGTAAACTTAATTAAATCCTTATTTTTCAGATCATTTACGCTTGATTCTTTAAAAGCATAGACTCCGCTGTGTAAAAATAGACCTGCAAATTTATATTCCTTATCATAACCACGAGGTATTTTCTTAAAGGTTTTTCCACCAAGGTTATAATTTTTTTTTCAATTTGTTTAATAATTTTATTTAGTTCTTTTCCATTATCTTCAATTGAAATAAGTTCTCTGTACATTTTAATTTGATCTTTTGTGAACATGTACATTCCTGTAGCAATGAAGAATTTTTTTGAATCTATATGAAAATATAAGCCACACGATTCCATTTTTTTACCCTCACCAACCCAAAATAGGATGCCCAAATTAGTTTTATACTGTTCTTTGTTTTTGCTGAATCTTACATCACGATGAAGACGAAAAATAGATTTATCAATTTTGGGTATTGCGTTAAAATCACAATAAATGTCGTGCAAATGAAATCCCAATTGTTCAATAAATGCCTGAGCAGGTTTTAAAAATTGTTCTTCATAGCTAGTACGATTTTTTTGAAACCAATTTCTATTATTATTCTTCTTAAGTTTTTTTAAAAACTTTATGGTTTCAAAAGGGAAATTATCAAGGTATTTTATATCTGTCATTTTATCTTTTGAATATTCTTTACCTCAACAATTTCTTTTTAAGAAAAGTCATTTGTACTTCGGTGTGAATTTTTTCTTTATCGCTTAATTTTAACTCTACAATGTTATTATATTCTGTAAGTGCTTCCTCATATAAATTTTTACTTACCAAAAGATCGGCAAAATAAATTCTATATGCTGATAAAGGTTTTGTGTCAGGGTATTTTCTATAAGTTTCCATCGCTTCTACAATTGCACTTTCAACATAACCGTTTTCCGCAAGTTGTTTTGCGCCGTTCAATCTCATTATTCCAAAATTTGTTTCATCATTTATTGTTTTTGTGTTTCCGTTAATCTCTTTTCCATAAACCGCAGTGTTAGATGAATTTATTGTATTATCTTTTTTGTCAGGGATATTTATTAAATTTTCCATAGCAAGTGCTAGTAATAATTCATCGGTTGAAAATTTTTTAATTCCTTTTAATGCAACTATGGACAAGTTATTAATTTTAATTTTTTCGTTTCCAAACATTAAAACTATATCGGAATTTTTTGATGTCATTATTGTTGTCTTTTTATCTAATTCAGTGTTGTTGTTAACGGCATTCCATATTTCGCTAGTACCAATTTGTGCCTTAACATCACCGTTAACTTTCTTTACAACAAAATTTTGAGCTGATAAATATCCTGTCATAATTAAAACTACAAATAATAATTTTTTCATTTTCTTCACCTTTAAAATATTTTTATTGAATATCAACAATTTCAACCTTGCCTCTTGCAAGACCAAAATTATCTAATGCTTCGTTGTTAAATTTTTCTGATCCAAGCTCCCATGCTTTTATAAAATCTGTTAAAGAAGTTGTTTCAATGGCTATCCAAACCTGGTCTTCACCTATTTTATTTTTTCTTATAAAATATTTACTGTCGTTATCAGTAATCCACTTTGCCATTTGCGGCGATAGCCCTGTATTAAATAATAAATTTACATGCCCTAAACCCTTTTCAGGTTTATAATCAATTAATGCAGTTTGAATTCCTATGTTTTCCAATGCAGCACTATAGAGCACACTCAGATCGTCACAATCACCGCCTTTTAATTCAATTGTTTGTTGTGGAAATTGCACATAATCTGATGTAGCATTGGGATCGGCTACATAAACAAGTTTTTTAACAAGATTATCAAATAGAATTTTAGCCTTATAAAATGTAGAAAGAAAATATACTAGTGTATCCAATTTGCTTTTGTTTTCGCTTAAAATTTCTTTAGCATATTTTATTATATAATCAGCATCTTTTTTAACAAATTCTTTTAAGTGAATAACCTTTCCATCCCAAGCATTAATTTTATTTATTAAAATTGGTTTTTGTAGTTTATCATCATTTTCATCTGTTTTTGTGCTGATATAAAAATCGACATACGAAACTGTGTTTTTTGTATTTGAATATGAATCCGGAACGATAGTGAAAAAAGGAATATCTACAGTATCGTGTGCATTGACAAAGACATCGGGTGAATAAATAATATCTTTGTTCAATCCAATAATTTTAGAAGAAGGTTTTATTGAAATTTTTTTATCCGTCTGGTTAACAACCTTACCTACGGCAAATGGTCTGTTTAAATAATTATCATCAAAGGCCGGGAAAATATCTTGAACAATTTTAAGATTTATTATTTTGGCTTTTTCTTCGGCAATTGTATTTAGTCTAAAAGAAATGGTTAGTGCTGCTTTGTCAAAACTATATTTGTTATTAAGAATATTATTTATTCCTTCTGTTTCAAAAACCGAAAAGGATTGAGAAATGTTTTTGTCTCTGAAATATTTAACACCCGAAAGTGTTATTCCTAATATTTTTGTCTGATAAGAAATTGCAGGAACAATACCGGTAATATACGGAGATTGTTCGTTGTCGTGTAATGCAGAAACACTTAAATTAAAAGAACCATTTTCAAAATTGAGCCCTGTGTTAATCCCAGCCATAAAAGATTTTGATGTTTCATATATAAAATTAAAATTTAATTTTTTATATGGCGATAGAGTTACTCCAAATTGAGCACCTTTTGGTCTTTTTATTTCATAAACTGAATTGCTTGTAATATCTTTTTTGGTACTGATATCTACTAAATTTATAGAAGCTACTGATAGAGACAAATATTCAACAGGTGTAAAATTTATCCCTAAATCTGTTTTCCAAAAACTAGAATTTTCAGATTCTGTTTTAAGATTAAAATAAAGCGAATCAGAAAAAATAGGTTCAATAACTTCATTATTAAATTCTTGATTAAATAATCTTGTAGTAAATCCAACACTTAAATTTTCATTTATCTGATAAGAATATCCAACACCAAAAATTTCTTTATATGAAAACTTTGAACTTAGTGTTTGTGTGCTCGATTCATTTAATACAACAGATTGACCTGAAATAAAGATAAAATCTTTTTGGTAGCCAGGAGTATATCTTAGATAAAAATTAGATTTATCTATTGTTTTTGCGAGTGATAATAAATACAAATTAGATATTGTAGTGTTAGCAAATTCTCCTCCGTAAGATAGATCAATGGCCCAATCTTTAACATTAGAAAAGTTTGATGGGTTACCATCTATGCTATTGGACATTATGTTTGCTTTCTTGTTCATACTCCAAAAGCCATTTAAACCAAAAGAATTTTGAGAATAAATTTTTAATGAAAATAAAAATAAAATCAACGATAATGTTAATACTGATTTTTTCACTATATATTAATAATTATTGTATGAATGCTTTGTGAAAGTATTTTTAAACGATTGCTACCGCTTCCGTTATCAAATTCTATTCTTCTGACAAATGCAAAAATAATATTATCAAATCTTTCCAGAGGAATAGAGTTTATCAATTGAGAAGGCACAACAAATTTACCATCATCTCTTGTCTTTAAGCTATATAGTGGAAATGAAATATTACTACCTTTAACTTTTACTCCCAAAACGATTTCAATTTTTTGATTACTGTTTCCGTTCCATCCTAAAACAGCTTTAAGGTTTTTCGCATTTCTGTTTCCGCTAAATGTAACTTTTCCTGTAACTTCATCCGGTGTAGGTATAAGAAATGAAATTGAGGGACCTTTATCCGGGTTTAATTGGAAGGAAACATTGGATTTAAAATTATAACCAAATGGGTCAACAGTATTTTGTCTTCC
>PFVA01000143.1:49362-49609 GCA_002790365.1 Ignavibacteriales bacterium CG_4_9_14_3_um_filter_30_11 | reverse complement strand
AAATAATTTTAATATGTCAATTCTTGATATTCTTGATGGGGAAGGTGCAGGAATAAAAAGTGTTACAATAGAAGTTGAAGGTAAATTTGCTTATGGATATTTAAAAGCTGAAAACGGAGTTCATAGATTAGTTAGGATCTCACCCTTTGATTCAAATAAAAGAAGACATACCTCTTTTGCTTCTGTTTTTGTAATTCCTGAAGTGGACGATACAATTGAAATAGAAATAAATCCGGCAGATTTAAGA
>PFVA01000143.1:0-49328 GCA_002790365.1 Ignavibacteriales bacterium CG_4_9_14_3_um_filter_30_11 | reverse complement strand
AGAATGTTAACAAGGTTGAAACTGCAGTAAGGATCACTCATATTCCAACTAATACTGTAGCTGCTTGTCAAAGCGAAAGATCACAGTTACAAAACAGAACTAATGCAATGAAGATGTTAAAATCAAAACTATATCAATTAGAATTAGAAAAACAAGAAGCAGAGTTAGATGAAATTGAAAAAAGTAAAATGAAAATAGAGTGGGGCAGTCAAATAAGGTCTTATGTATTTCATCCTTATAATATGGTAAAAGACCACCGCACAAATGAAGAAACTTCCGACATACAAAAAGTAATGGATGGAGACCTTAATAAATTTATAAGATCATATTTATCAAAATTTAATCAGAATTAACTATTAAAAAGAAAATAAAAGAAAAAAGTACAACCTTCTTTGATAAAGTATACAAAGTTGTGGGAAAAATACCGTATGGAAAAGTTACAACATATGGAGATATTGCCGAAGCCTGCGGAACAAGAGCTGCTGCAAGAACTGTGGGGTGGGCTTTAAATGGAGCTAAGGAATATGGTTTGCCCTGTCACAGAGTAGTTAATAGATTCGGAGCATTAACAGGTAAATTATATTTTGGAGAAATATCAATTATGGAAGATCTCTTGAGATCAGAGGGAATAGAGTTTGATGAAAACGGTTATGTAATTATGGAAAAATATTTATGGGTACCGTCTATGAAAAAATATTAATATCTTGAAATACTAATTGATGAAACACCGGAATCAATATTAAAATATATTTTCTTTATTGATTCAGCAAAATTTGTTGTTCTGTATAACCCACTTTTTATTTTTTCAAATCCTTTAAAGTTTTTAGAAGACAGGTTAATATCAGCATCTATTTGGCAACCCACTAGTTCAGGTACATAAATATCCATTGAAGATGCACCTGCATCAATAATAACTTTTGTTTCGGTTCTAGGTATACCCAATTTCAGATTTAAAGAAGCTGCCCCCATATCAATATTCAATTTAGTTATGTTATATTGAGATAGATCAAAATCCATTGAGCTAGCACCTAAATTAAAATCTAAAATCCAATTAGGATTAACATTTAGTTCAATAGCAGTTCTGTTCTTAAATTGTTTCCTGAACCATCTGACATTACTCTGTTTGCCCCAAAAATTAATAACAGCAAAATTGTCATCATCTTTTTTGAAACTGTATCCGTATTTTAAACCTTCTGAATTAACAAAAAATAATTTATTTGTACTTTGTTTTAACTTAAATGCGCCTGCGCCTGCGTTAAAATATAATTTTGCACTTTTAACTATTGGATCATATTCTTCTGAAAAAGTAGCATAAGTACGATCAGAATCTAAAACTACATTATTGTTAAAATCATTCCAATTATGTTCATTTGTAAAAAAATATTTAGCAGAATTAAATCCCGCAAAAAGTGTAAGAGCTAAAACAATTGCAGCCATTCCACTAAAAAATCCTTTAAAGACAGAACCCTTGACTAACAATGCTAAACCTAAAAGGACAATAAATGCAGGCCAGAATTTCCAAAGATTATAAAATTCATAGTTAAGCGAACCAAAATTATTTAATAGGAATAACAATCCTAATGTTATAAAAAAAGCTCCCCAAAAAATTGATTTAGTTTTCATAAAAAATTCCGGTTTTTATTTATTTCTAGATTTAAGCAATAAAGCCGCTCCTAATGCTATAAATATAAGCGGCCAGAAAGCATCAAAAGAAATCAAATTACTGAAAAGTAAAATAACACCAAGTACAACTAACACCCCACCAAAAATATAAGAAGTTCTTTTATTTCCATCATGTTTGTGTTCATTATTTTCTGTTTCATTTTCAATAGTATTTTTTTGTCCAGATGTTGTTGATTGATTTGAAGTAGATTCACTCTCAAGTGTAAATGGTTCTTCAGGAATAATTATCCATAGTAAAATATATGCAAGAATTCCTGCTCCAAAAAATAAAGCACAAACAAATATTATTCTGACAATTACAGGGTCTATGTCAAAATATTCAGCTATACCTCCTGCAACACCTCCTATCATTCTGTCTTTTCTGGAACGATACCATTTTTTCTGCATTTTTAACTCCCATGAGAAAGAATTTAATTATTCAATGAGCAAAATAATAAGTTATGATAGAATGTCTATTGATTTGTTACAAATGGTAATATTTATAAACATTTGGGTAATTTATAAGATTTATGGAATAATAATTTATTATAAAAGTAATTATTTTCTAAAAAAATCAAAATAATTAGATAATAAAAATTCGAACTTTAATAGCCTAAATCAACATTCATTTTTTCAAGAAGTTTTAATCTTTTCCAATTAAAATCAGTCATATTTTGTATTTTATCAACTATAGCTTTATTCTCTTTTTTGAATAGATGTTTAAATCTACCCTGAAGTTTTAAGCATTCTTCAACTTTGACTTTATTTTTTGGAAAGTGATTTATTTTATGTTTGCCTTTTTCAACTTCAAATAAAGGGAAGAGATTACTTTCAACTGCTAATCTTGTTTCTTCAATTGATTCCGATGGCTCTGTTTTGTGTCCGGGAGGGCAAGGTCCGTCAATCATCAATAATCTAAATCCTTTTATGTCCATTGCTTTTTTTATTTTATCTCTAAAATCATTCAGATATGCTAATGAAACAGTTGCAGTATAAGGAATATTATGTGCAGCTATTATTCCCATTAAATCTTTTGGCCAGGTCTTCCTAAAATCAGTACCGGGATTTGTTGTTGTTGCAGCGCCAAAAGGTGTTGCTGTACTAGATTGAATTCCCGTATTCATATAAGCACCATTATTATTACAAATGTACAAGAGATTTTCTCCCCTTGATGCAGCACCGGATAATGCCTGAAAACCAATATCAAAAGTTCCACCGTCTCCGGCTAGTATAACTACATTTGTATCGGTTTTACCTTGTCTGTCTAACGCAGCTCTTATGCCTGTAGCAGTTGCGGGAGCCGCTGCAAAAAGAGTATGAACTACATTCGCTTTTAGATCATTTAAGGGATATGGACCTGCTATAATTGAAAAACAGCAGGCAGGAACAACATAAACAGTATTTTCTCCTAGTAAACTCGCTAAATGCCTGGTTAATAGTGACCAGCCGCAACCTCTGCAGCTTAATGCACCGGAAAAAACTTTTTCTTCCTGAATTAAAAAATTAGCATTTGCTTGTCCCATTAAAATCCTCTACAATATTTATAAATATATTTCTTTTGTCATTGCGAGTCCGAAGGATGTGGCAATCTGATGGTATATTGACTCTAATTCAGATCGCTTCGTTCGTTACACTCTTTCTCGCGATGACAAAAACTTTTAAGAATCAATCCAAATTATTTCATCATTATTAGTTTTACAAGTTTCAATTATATTTTCAACTGTTGATGGAGGAACATCTCTTCCACCAAGTCCGACATAAACACCTTGTATAAAATAATTCTCTCCATAAAGTGCTCTTCTCAATTCTTGCATTAAAGCACCTTCACTGTCACCTAGAAAATTTTTATCAAAAGTAATTATTTTACACTTATTCTTATCAACATTAGAATCAGATAAAACTTTTAGTATAGATTTTCTTGGGAAAGGTTTAAAAAGTCTAATTTTCAATATTCCAACTTCAGGATGTTTTTTAATTACACCTCTTGCAGTTGAAGTTATAGTTGATAGAGTTACTAATATTTGTTTTGTATCTTTATTAATATTTATTTCTTCAACAGCGCCATAACCTCTACCGAAATGTTTTTCAAATTCTTTACCAACCTTATTTGTTAAATCCTCAACTTTGATTATATCATTCCAGTAACCGTGATTAAAATTGCCATAACTATCAGGTGGAACAAGACCACCAAATGACTTAGGATTATTTAGGTCTATTTCACTTCCGCTTAATTTTTTCTTTGGGAGAAATTTATCAACTAATTCTTGATCAGGCACCCAAATATTTTCACTTGTATGACTTTGATAAAAAGCATCTAAAACCACCATAACAGGTATATTCAATTCTTCTGATATTTTGTATGCTTGAATAATATCGTCAAGAACTTCTTGTGATGATTCACCATAGTATTGTATCCATCCGGTATCTCTTTGTGAAATAGAATCAGATTGGTCAGACCAAATATTCCAGGGGATAGAAGGTCTTCCAACATTACAAATTACAATAGGAAGTCTGAAGTGAGCAATACCGTGTAAAACTTCGTGAGCATAAAATAAACCTTGGCCACTAGTAGCAGTAAAAACTCTTTCTCCGGTCATTGCTGCACCCATAGCAGCAGCAAAAACTGAGTGTTCACTATCCATATTTATAAATGTAGCATCAAATTTATTTACGGAAACTCTGTTAGAAAGTTCCTCAATTATTGAAGTTTGAGGAGTAATTGGATATGCAGGTATAACAGTAGAGTGACAAAGTACAGCGCTTTCTGAAGCGGCATAATTTCCCTTTAAAACTTTTTGTGTGTGCCTTGGATATTTCTGATTAATTTTTGTCACTTTTTTATCAGTTAACACTTGATTCATTTACAACCTCATCCATTTTTAAACTTATTGCAGAACACGGACACTCTTCAAAACAAATACCGCAACCTTTACAGTAATCATAATCAATTCTTAATCTGTTTAATTCATCAATGTGTATTGCAGCATCCGGACAATAATTATAACAATTACCGCAACTATAACATTCACCGCAGTGCAAACATCTTTTTGATTCTTCTATTACTTCCTTTTCCGTTAATCCTTTTACAACTTCTGTAAAATTGTTTATAAAAGATTTCATTTCGACAACAGGGTTTTCATGTCTTGGTGTTGGTAAATAATAATTATAATTTATATCAGCAGGTAAAACTACATTTACCGGATTATCCTTAGAGGAATAATTCTGATTTTTCAAAAATGCAACAACTTCATCAGTAGTAAAATTACCGCTACCTATTGCTTCTGTTACTGTACCACCCCAAGCCATATCACCGCAGCAAAATACCGGTTTATTATTTTCAAATTTAATTTTACCTTGTTCAACTTTTACCTTTTTCCCTTCAAACACATAATCATCAAATGTCTGACCAATAGCAGAAAAAACTTTATTTACTGATATTATTTTTTCAGAATCTTCTATTTTTATTGGTCTTCTTCTACCTGACTTATCCGGTTCTCCTAATATCATATCAATAAGCGTGATAACAATTTTTCCATTGCTGTTTTTATTATAACTGATAGGAGTTGTTAATAATTTTATATTTACACCTTCATTTATTGCTTCTTCTACTTCATGTGGTATAGCAGGCATTTCATTTTTAGAGCGCCTATAATAAATTGTCGGTACAGCCCCTAATCTAAGTACAGTTCTTGCTATATCAACGGCAGTATTACCACCGCCAATTATTGCTATATCATCACCAATATTTATATCGTAATTCTTATTTTCTAATTTAAATTCTCTTAAAAAATTAATTCCATCAGTTGCAAATTCTTCACCGGGAATTTTCATTTTATTGCTTTTATGAGAACCAACAGCTGATATAATAATATCATAATCATTGGATAATTCTTTAATTGTAACTTTATTATTCAATTTTATTACTACACCTTGTTCTTCTATAGCTTCTATTTCCTTATCTAAAATATTTAGCGGAAGCCTGAATGATGGTATTCCTGTTCTCATCATTCCACCAGCGTAGGGTAGTGCTTCAAAAACTATTACTTCATATCCTTTTTGCCTTAATCTTAATGCAGATGTTAATCCGGCGGGACCTGAACCAATAACAGCTATTTTTTCAGTTTTTGAAATTGGAGATTTTGAAAATTTTCTTGTAATACCTTTATCACCTAAAAATCTTTCAATTGCTCCAATGTTTAGTCCTGAATCCAATTCAATTCTGTTACAGCTTTGCTGACAAAAATGAGGGCAGACTCTTCCACATGTTGAAGCAAATGGATTGAATTTATAAATAGTTGAAAAAGCATCAGCAAATTTTCCTTCTGAAGTTTGTTTAACAAACAATCTAACATCAGTTCCGGCAGGACAGTTAGTTGAACAAGGTGGAGGTTTTTCTTCATATTTTGGAGTAACTACACGCCAATTGCCTGTTTTATTAATTGACATTGGTTTATTCCAGGATGGAAAATCTAAGATCTGATTATTACTTTTAAATACTATATCTTTATCTAAATTATTTTCATCTAAAGAATCTTCATTAAGATATTTTTTAAGTTCATCTGTAATATTTTTGGATTTTAATATATTTTTTGTAGCTAATATGGCTGATTCAGAATTTTCTTTGGGTTTGGTTGGAACATTATCCGCAATAATATTTGCAACTACATTAATATCAATATCTAAAATTTTTATAATTGCACCTATCATTGCTGCATTTACAATTGGTAGTGACTTTGTTCCCAATCCCTTATCTAATGAAATTTGTGTTGCAGGTATTGTGTAAATATTTTTTGTTTTTAATTTTATATCTTCGATTTTAGAGTTAGTATTCAAAAGAATTGCACCATCTTTTTTCAATCCGTTTAAAACCGGAACTTGCGCAATTAGTGTTTCATCAAAAACTACAACTAAATTCGGGAAATAAATATTACTTCGGTTTAATATTTTTTCTCTTGAAACTCTAAGGAATGCTTGAATAGGTGCGCCTGTTCTTTCAACACCAAAAGCTGGAAAAGCTTGAACTTGATAATCATCAATTTCTGCAAATATTTTTGCTAAAATTTCAAATGCAGTTACCATCCCCTGACCGCCTCTGGCATGTCCTCTAATTTCAATCATAAATTCTGTTTCACCTTAATTTTTGTATAAATATATGATTTGATAAAAAATTGAACAATTTTATAAAACTCAAAAAACATACCATCAAAAATGTATTAAATAGTGTATTTTTGAGTGTAATATTTCTCAGATTTGATAGTTTAGACAAATTTAATTCCCTAAATCTATAATGTGAAATTATTTATGGGAATTATTATTAAATTTTTTAATACTAAAAAATTTGATTGTAAATGGTTATTACTTAATTTTTTAAATTGTAATTAAAAAAATAAAAATAAATGAAGATATCAGTATGTCAGATAAATTCGATCGTTGGTGATCTTAAAGGAAATAAACAAAAGATAATTGATGGCTATAGAAAAGGTGTAAATGATAATGTGGAACTTGTTGTTTTTCCTGAACTAGCTTTAATTGGTTATCCTCCACTTGATTTAATTGAGAAAAAAGAATTCAGAAAAGCAGTAATGAATGCTGCTGAAGAAATAGCAAAAAAAACAAAAAATGTTGGTTTGTTGTTTGGATCAATTACAGAAGATGACGATCAGGTAGGAACAGATGTACATAATTCAGCCCTTTTATGTTTTGACGGAAAAATTCAATTTATTCAGAACAAAACTTTGATTCCTAATTATGATGTATTTGATGAAATGAGATATTTTGATTCGGCGAAAAGAGTAGATGTATTTAAATTCAAAGGGGAAAAATTAGGAATATCAATATGTGAAGATATATGGAATGATTCTGATTATTGGTGCATAAGAAGATATAGCAATGATCCTGTAAATAGATTAATTCTGGGAGGAGCAACAATTCTGATAAATATATCTGCAAGTCCATACGCTTACAAAAAAAGAGAAGACAGAAGGGAAATGCTTTCTGTTTTAACAAAAGGTAATGAAATTCCTCTATTATATGTCTGTTATGTAGGAGGGCAAACAGAATTGATTTTTGATGGTGCAAGTATGTGTTTTAATAAGAATGGCGATTTAGTAAAAATGGGCAAATTTTTTGAAGAAGATTATTTTATTTTTGATACTAAAATAAATTACCCTAAGATAGAAATTGTTGAAAGATCTTTTGAAGAAGAAATTATTGATTCTATCACTTATGGTCTTAGAGAATATTGTAAGAAATTAAATTTCAAAAAAGTACTAATTGGTTTAAGTGGTGGTATTGATTCAGCAATAGTAACTTATTTTGCAGTTAAAGCACTTGGAAAAAAAAATGTAAATGTGATTATGATGCCATCTGCATATTCAAGTAAAGGCAGTATCCTCGATGCAGAAAAATTAGTAAATAGTCTTGGTATAAATTCGAATGTGATTCCTATTCAACCTTTGTTTGATAATGCTTTGAAAAACTTAGAACCAATCTTTAATGATACTACTCCAAATATTGCGGAAGAAAATCTTCAGGCTAGAATAAGAGGGTTATATTTGATGGCTGTTTCTAATAAATTTAATTACTTAGTTTTAGCAACAGGAAATAAATCAGAATTAGCAATGGGATATTGTACTTTGTATGGAGATATGTCAGGTGGTTTAGCGATAATAGGTGATTTATATAAATCAGAAATATATCATTTAGCAAAATATATTAATAAAGAAAAAGAAATTATACCAAATGAAATTATTACTAAGGCACCTTCAGCTGAATTAAAAGAAAATCAAAAAGACCAGGATACTTTGCCTCCTTATGAATTTTTAGATAAAGTATTAAAAATGTATCTTGAAGAGAATAAAGAGTGTAAAGAAATTATTGAAGAGTTAGGGGATGATAAAGATGTTTGTAAAATATTAAATATTGTTGATAAAAATGAATATAAAAGAAGGCAGGCAGCTCCATCTTTAAGAGTGTCAACTAAAGCTTTTGGATATGGTAGAAGATTTCCGGTTGTCCAAGGCTGGAGAAAAAAATAATTAATCAAAAATAAAGTTAAAAATGTTATGAAATGTATAGCCAAAGTTATTTTATTCGTGTTAGTAATTGTTCCAATAATGTTTGGACAAAATAATAATAAAAGAATAATCCAAATAAATTCATTTAACTCTTTTGATAAAGTATATCAAAAAAGCGAATTCTTGGTTGCGGTTAAAGTTTTTGTAAATAAGGGATGGCATATAAATTCAAATACTCCCAACGAAGATTATTTAGTCCCTTCGGAATTAGTAATTACTTCAAGTGAAGGGATTATAGAACAAGTAAAAGATATTTCATACCCGAATGCTGAAGAAATAAAACTTCCTTTTTCTGAAACTCCATTGTCTGTTTGGGAAGGCGAATTTATAATGGGAGCAAAGTTAAAAATAAAAGAAAATGTAAACGCTGGTAAATATAAATTATTAATCAAGCTAGATTTTCAAGCTTGTAATGATAAAACATGCCTTGCACCCGATGAAATTACTGACACATTAATAGTCGAAGTTGTAAATAATACAGTTGCAACAAATAAAATAAATCAACCATTATTTAATTCTATCAATCTAATACTTGATAATGGAACAATAGATAAAACAAATAATATTACTGATGGTGGGGTGTTTGAGAATAAAGGATTATTGCTTTCAATGTTATTCGTTTTTGTAGGTGGACTTGCTCTTAATTTAACTCCTTGTGTGTATCCATTGATTCCAATCACGATTGGGTATTTTGGAGGCCAAAGCGAAGGCAGTACTAAAAGGTTATTCTTAATGGGATTATTGTTCGTTTTAGGAATGTCAATAACATATTCTGTTATTGGAGTTGCAACATCTCTAACAGGTGCCATATTTGGTGCATTACTCCAAAATATGTATGTAATTTTATTTATCGTACTTGTTTTTATTGTAATGTCATTAGGAATGTTTGGTGTATATGAATTTAAATTACCTGATAGTTTAGTAGCTAAAGTTGGAGGTTCAAAAGGTGGTATGTTTGGTTCTTTTTTTATGGGATTAACTATGGGAATTGTTGCAGCTCCTTGCATTGGTCCTTTTGTAATAGGATTAGTCACACTTGTTGCTGCTAAAGGCGATCCTATTTATGGATTCCTTATGTTCTTTGTCTTATCGCTTGGGTTAGGATTACCATATTTATTTTTAGTAATATTTTCAGGTAAAATTAAAAAATTACCCAGGGCAGGAGAATGGATGGATGCTGTAAAACATGTTTTTGGATTAATTTTGTTAGGGATGGCATTATATTTTTTACTTCCACTATTACCGAAAGATATTTCAATTTTTATAATACCTGTATATCTTTTTCTCTCAGCTATTTACATCTTATTTTTTGATAAACTTGCAAATAATGTAAAAGGATTTAGATTATTTAAAATCGTATTTAGTTTTATCATCATTGCTGTTGGTGTGTATCAAATATTACCTTCAAACGAAAAAACAATTGATTGGAAAGAGTTTTCTGGAGCTGGTTTATTAGCTAGTAAAAATAATGGCAAACCTGTACTTATAGATTTTTATGCAGATTGGTGTATACCCTGTAAAGAACTTGATTATTCAACTTTTCCTGATCCGAAAGTAGTTGAGATATCAAAAAGATTTGATAATTATAAAGCGGATCTAACCCATACATTATCTGATGAAGTTGAAAAGATTAGAACAAAATATAAAATTATTGGAGTTCCGACTCTATTATTGATTGACTCAAAAGGGAATGAAGTTAAAAGAATTACCGGGTTTATACCTCCTGAAGAATTTTCTAGATACTTAATTGCAGTGAAATAGTAAATTAAATTTTAAATGAAATTTTGCACTTAATTCTGCTGTTGACAATCATATGGTACTTATTTAATTTTACTTAGTAAATTTAAAAAATTAATTTAATTAGATAAAATATTGTTAAAGAATCCCGATCCGTATGCTAATGAAATTTATTCTGTACTGAGATTATCCACACCACTCCCAAAAATATCTCTAAGAAATAAGAAGAAAATTTATACATTATTTTATAATAATATTGTATAAAAACTATAAAATAAATAATAAATAAAGAGTTAATAATAATGAAAAAAGATATTCGAGAACTTAGTGAAGTGACGGTTAGATTTGCCGGTGATTCTGGAGATGGTATGCAGCTTACCGGTACTCAATTTAGCAATACTTCCGCCTTTGTTGGTAATGATGTAAACACTTTACCTGACTATCCCGCAGAAATTAGAGCACCTATCGGCACTACATATGGAGTTAGCGGTTTTCAGCTTCATTTTAGCGACAGTGATATTCATACACCTGGGGACGAACCTGATGTTCTTGTTGCTATGAATCCAGCTTCTCTAAAAGTAAATATAAAAGACTTAAAACCCGGTGCAACAATTATTGTAAATATTAATTCTTTTGATGAAAAGAATTTCAAGCTTTGTCATTATGAAAGTAATCCTTTAACTGATGGAACATTGGATGGTTATCATGTTATTGAAGTTCCTTTATCAAAATTAACTGAAGAAGCATTAAAAGACAGCGGACTTACAGTTAAAGAAATAACTCGTTCAAAAAACTTTTTTGCTTTAGGATTAATGTACTGGATATACAGCAGACCTATTGAACCTACCTTAGATTGGATAAAAACTAAATTTAAGAAAAAACCGGAAATTGCAAACGCCAACAAAACTGCATTAGAAGCCGGTTATTATTTTGGTGATAATACAACTTTGTTTTCAACAAGATATAAAGTTAATCCTGCTAAATTACCTAAAGGTACATATAGAAGTATTGAAGGTAATGAAGCTCTTGCATTAGGACTAGTTGCGGCATCTGTAAAATCAGGACTTCCATTATTTTTGGGTTCATATCCTATTACACCTGCTTCTTCAATTTTACATGCACTTAGCAAATACAAAAGCTTTGGTGTAAGGACATTTCAAGCAGAAGATGAAATTGCATCAATTTGTGCAACTATAGGAGCTGCATTTACAGGTGCTCTTGCAGTAACTACAACTAGCGGACCTGGTCTTGCTTTAAAATCTGAAGCAGCTGGATTAGGTGTAATGACTGAATTACCAATGATAATAGTTGATGTTCAAAGAGGTGGTCCAAGTACAGGTCTGCCTACAAAAACAGAACAATCTGATCTTTTACAAGCTATGTATGGTAGAAGTGGTGAATCACCTTTAGTCATTATTGCAGCTAGTACACCTGTTGATTGTTTTGATGTTTCTTTAGAAGCAGCAAGAATTGCTACAAAATATATGCTACCTGTTCTATACATGAGTGATGGCTATATTGCAAATGGTTCTGAACCCTGGAAAATTCCAGATCCAGATAAAATACCTGAAATAAAAGTCAAGTTTAGAAAAAATTCAGAAAATTTCCAACCCTATCAAAGAGATGAAAATCTTTCAAGACCTTGGGCAATCCCTGGTACTAAAGGATTAGAACATAGAATTGGTGGATTGGAAAAACAAAATATAACTGGTAATGTAAATTATGATCCTGAAAACCATGAATTTATGGTCCGATTAAGAGCCGAAAAAGTTAAAAATGTAGAAAATGATATCCCGGATCTAAAAGTAAAAGGAAATCCTGATGCCGATCTGTTAATAATTGGATGGGGAGGAACATACGGTGCTATAACCGATGCAGTACATAATCTAAATGAAAAAGGAAAGAAAGTAGCTCAAGCTCACTTTAGATATTTAAATCCTTTCCCAAAAAATACAGAAGAAGTATTGAGAAAATATAAACATATAATTTGTCCAGAATTAAATATGGGTCAGTTATCAGTACTTTTAAGAAATAAATTCTTATTAGATATTGATTCATATACTAAAATACAAGGACAACCATTTAAATCTTCAGAACTTGAAGAAAAATTTGCAAATGTTTTAGGAGGAATGAGTAATGGCTGATAATACAACAATGGAAGATGTAAAATTAAAACCAAAAGATTTTTCTTCTTCCCAAGATGTAAGGTGGTGTCCGGGTTGTGGTGATTATTCTATCTTAGCTCAAGTTCAAAGGGTATCTCCTGATTTTGGTGTTGATAAAGAAAACTTTGTTTGGATTTCAGGAATTGGCTGTTCATCAAGATTTCCATATTATATGGATACATATGGTATGCACGGAATTCATGGTAGAGCGCCGGCAATTGCAACAGGTATAAAATTACAAAACCCAAAACTTTCTGTTTGGGTTGCTACCGGGGATGGTGACCTTTTAAGTATTGGTGGAAATCATTTTATACATGCTTGCAGAAGAAATATTGGTATTAAAATAATTTTATTTAACAATAAAATTTACGGATTAACTAAAGGACAATTTTCTCCAACTTCTGAAAAAGGAAAAATAACAGCCAGCTCTCCTTATGGAAGCGTTGATTATCCATTTAATCCTGCAGCATTAGCAATAGGATCGGATGCAACATTTGTAGCTCGATCAATAGACAGAGATCCAAAACATTTAAAAGAAATCATTTCAAGAGCAGCATCTCATACTGGAACTGCTTTTGTAGAAGTTTTTCAAAATTGTAATATTTTTAATGATGGAACTTTTTTTACATACACAGAGAAAGAGACAAAATTTGATAATGTTATATCAATTAAACATGATAAACCAATGGTATTTGGTAAAGATAATGAAAAAGGTATTATACTTGACGGCTTTACCCCAAGGGTTGTAAGTTTAACAGATGGAAAATATTCTGTAAATGATCTTTGGATACATAATGAACACGATTTACATGCTTCTAGAGCACATATAATTTCACAATTCCAAAATTTTGAAGGCGTGCCAACCCCAATTGGTGTTTTCAGACATGTTGATAAACCTTCTTTTGACCACGAGCTTCACGAACAGATTGATAATATTGTTAAAAAAGAAGGAAAGGGAAATCTTAAAGATCTACTTTACAAAACGAATACTTGGGAAGTAAATTAGACAATAATATCTCTTAACCAATTTAATTAAGGACTTGAGAAATCAAGTCCTTTTATTTTTATATTAACAATTATGATAGATTTTAAAAAGTTAAAAAAAATAATTGATGAAAATAAATCCTTTCTTCTAACAACTCATGTTAATCCGGATGCTGATGCCATTGGTTCTGAAATAGCATTCTATTTATTACTTAAAAAATTAAATAAAAAAGTATATATAGTTAATTATAGTGCTACTCCATATAACCTTCAGTTCTTAGACAAAGATAAAACTATAAGAAAATATAACCATGCCAGACACAAAAAATATTTTAATCAAGTTGATGTTTTAGTTTGTCTGGATTTTAACAGATCTAACAGAATTGTAAGTATGGAAGAAGATTTCATCAATTCTAATAAACTGAAGATATGTATTGATCATCATGAAAAGCCACAAGATTTTACTAATTTTAATTTTATAGATACTAAATATTGTGCAACAGGACATATAATCTATAATTTTATTGAAAGTACAAAAATTGCAAAGATTGATAAAAGAATTGCAGACAATTTATATGCTGCAATTATGACAGATACAGGTTCATTTAAATTTGAAAAAACAACACCTGAGATTCATTTAATTGCTTCTAATTTGCTAAAGATTGGTACCTCTCCTACTAAGATTTTTGATGGAATTTATGATCAAAGCAGATTTGGTAAAGTAAAATTATTGGGTATTGCATTGGAATCAATAAAATTATTTGGTAAAGCAAAAAAAATATCCTATATGAAATTATATCAATCTGATTTTGAGAAATGTAATGTGGATGAATCCGATACAGATGGTTTTGTAAATTATGTGCTTTCTATTGCAAATGTAAAAATTGGAGTATTATTTATTGAACTTAAAAAAGGATTTAAAGTAAGTTTTAGATCTAAAGGTAATATAAAAGTAAATAAACTTGCTGAAGAATTTGGAGGTGGAGGCCATATAAATGCCGCCGGTACTAGAATGTTCAAACAAAATTTGGATGACGAAATAAATAAAATATTAAACAGAGCTGAAAAATATCTATGAAATTGGAGTAACAATGGTAAAGTTAAAATTTAAATCATCAAGTATTAAATATATAAATTATAATTCTTCCTCTCTTAATTTAATATTTTTTATAAAGGGCGCTTCTTTAAATAAAAAGATACTTGACTTAGATAAAACCTATAATCTAAAATTATCTAAACTTCAAAAAGAAAATCTTATATCAGAAGATACAAATAATATTAGAGTAACGAACAGTAACGGTAAACCTGATGAATTTATTCTTCATAGAATTAAGTTAGATGATAATTTTAATACTGATTATTTTAGAAATTATTGTGCCGGTTTAATCAGAGATCTTAAAAATGAAAAGTTAAATGATTTATATATAACCTTACCGGATTTTAAATTCTTCACTAAATACTTTAATGAATTATCCTATTTTTATCAGACATTTGTTGAAGGATTTGTTCTAGGAAGTTATAACTTTGATAAATATTTTATTAAAAAGAAATCTTCAAAAAATATAAATATTACATTCCTTTCTTCAGAACAAAAAGAATTAATTAGAGCAATAAAGAATGCAGAAATAGTTACTGATGGTGTAAATTATACTAAAGATCTTCAAAATGAACCTGGGAATTTTTTAACTCCGGAAAAATTTGCTAATAATATAAAATCTAAATTCAAAAACACTTCCATAAAAGTAAAAGTTATGGATAAAAAAGAAATTAGAAAAAATAAAATGGGCGGTTTGTTGGCAGTAGGTCAGGGAAGTAGTAATCCTCCTAGATTTATTGTACTTACCTATAATGGAGCTAAAAATAAAAAAAATAAACCAATAGCAATTGTCGGTAAAGGTGTAACTTTTGATAGCGGCGGTATATCTATTAAACCTTCTAATAATATGGGCGAAATGAAAGCTGATATGTCAGGTGCAGGAGTAGTTGCAGGGTTATTATTATCAGCTGAAAAAGCAAAATTGAAAATAAATCTAATTGGTATAATCTCCTCCGCTGAAAATATGTTATCAGGTAATTCTATGAGGCCTGGAGATGTTGTGATAACATCTTCTGGTAAAAGTATAGAAGTAATTAATACAGATGCTGAAGGGAGAATGGTTCTTTCGGATGCTCTCGTTTATGCATCAAAACAAAAACCTAAATTAATAATTGATTTGGCTACATTAACGGGCGCTTGTGTTGTTGCGTTAGGTGAACTTACAGCCGGAATGTTTACAAAAGATGAAAACTTAAAAGGTAAATTATATAGATCCGGGATGAAAACTTTTGACAGAGTATGGCCGATGCCTATGTGGGATGATTATAATTATTTAATAAAAAGTGATATTGCTGATGTTAAAAATCTTGGAAGTAGATGGGGTGGGGCTATTACAGCAGCAAAATTTTTAGAAAATTTTGTTGATAAAAATATACCTTGGGTTCACTTGGATATTGCAGGTCCTGCTGTTGCTAATGATGTAAATAACTACACTAAGAAATTTATGACAGGCTATGGAGTTAGATTATTATTTGATTTTATATCAAATGAAAAATAAAAATTAGAGCAAGCTATTCGTCTAAGTCTGACAAGTTAACTCGCTCTAATTAAAATTATTTTGCTAGTGCAAATCTGTTAGCTACTTCTTCCCAATTTATAACATTAAACCAATTAGAGATGTAATCAGGTCTTTTGTTTTGATATTTTAAGTAATAAGCGTGTTCCCAAACATCTATACCTAAAATTGGAGTACCTTTTTTTTCTACCAGGTCCATCAAAGGATTGTCTTGGTTTGGTGTAGAGGTAATTGCGAGTTTACCATCAGAAACTATTAACCAAGCCCAACCTGAACCGAATCTTGTAGCAGCTGCATTGCTGAATTCTTCTTTAAATTTATCAAATGAACCAAAAGTAGAATTTATACCTTTAGATAATTCTCCATCTGGTTTACTTCCATTTTTTTTCATAATTGACCAAAATAATGAATGGTTGTAGTGACCGCCTCCGTTATTTCTTACTGCCATTGAATGTGAGGAAATTTCCGCCATTAATTCTTCTAATGTTTTTCCTTCTAATTCTGTCCCGTCAACTGCAGCATTTAATTTTGTAAGATACCCGTTATGGTGTTTTGTATGATGGATTTCCATTGTCATTTTATCTATATATGGTTCCAAAGCATCATAAGAATAAGGTAGTTCTGGTAATGAAAAGCTAGACATAATTTAATCTCCTAAGTAAAGTTATATTTAAATGTTATTCTTAATTGTACTAAACACCAAATGATTCGCCACAACCACAAGTTTTAGTAGCATTTGGGTTATCAAAGACAAATCCTTTTCCATTTAAGCCATCAGTAAAATCTAATGTTGTACCTGATAAATAGAAAAGACTTTTTCCATCAACAAATAATTTAACACCATGAATTTCGATAGTAGAATCACCTTCATTTGGTTTCGAATCAAATCCTAGAGAGTATGTTAGCCCTGAACATCCACCGCCTTTAACACCTACCCTTAAACCAAAGTCATCCGGTACATTATTTTCTAACATAATTCTTCTTACTTCTTTAACTGCTTTTTCAGTAATATCAATAACCGTTTTTTCTGTTATCTCTGTCATCATTTCCTCATAAATATTTTAAAATGGATCACCTGGTGTACTTGCTTGAAACTCAGGTCTGTTTATTCTCCAAGTTCGATTATTAATTTTTTGGAATATATCTTTTCCCTCAAGAAAAATTCCTAATTCTTTAGCAATAGAATTAGCTTCAAGTGAAGAAATATAAATCTCTTTCTTTTCCAAATACTTTTGAATACCAAATTGGAAATCTCTAATAAAAAAATTAGATTTATGAAAGAGGGGATATCTTGCTTTTATAAATTCAAGTAATTCTATATAATCATTCTTGAAACTTTCTAACGCTGTTTTCGTTTTATTCATTTTTTGAATTCAATTTATATTATAATAATAGGCTAAAATGATATACAAAAACTATAAATTTTTAGTATCAAATTCAATGAAATTCAGTTATTGTGTATGTAGCTTAATGAAAGAATAGAGAAAATACTCTTATCAAAACTTATTAAAGTTAATAGCTTCTCTAATTATTCTGGCAATTATTTTTCAAGATTCCCGATATTTTGGAAATATCGGTGTTCTAAATAAAAAGATATCGAGAATATTTCTTTTAAACCCATTTCTATAAAACTCATTTTATTTTTTTAACCCAGATTTTCCATTGGAAAATCTGCCCTCTGGGCCGACAATTTGTAAGTAAATAAAGATCATATACTTAGTTATATAAAAATCTCGGAATTCGTTATTTGAGTAATATGTTTTTCTTACAAATTGTCGGGGGTTAACCCCGCTATATAAAATGTTTTATAAAAACATTTTATGAGCGGCCTTCGGTAAAAAATTCATTTCCAATGAATTTTTTGGGTTTAATACTCTTGCTAGCTTTTCCAATTCCAAATCCAATTAAACATAAAATAAAACCATATAAAATATAGCCAAGTTGCGTGGAGGCAATAAAATCCGGCTCAATTCCCATGAGTAATCCTCTAGATTCAAGGAAATAAAAAATTAATGTACCAAAAAATCCAAATATAATACATAAAATTACTTCTCTTCTTTTTGTGTTAGGTAAAAAGACAGAAATAACCGGGACAAAAATTGTTGTTGTTAATATTCCTGAAGAAAGGTAAAATATATCCCATAAAGAATCTGTAAACAATGCATATACAAAAGCTAAAAATATTGCAAGAACTGAAATATAGCTTGCAATTAATTTTGATTTATGCGGTGATATTTTGTTTTTAACTAATGGCTCAACTATATCATAAGAAAGTGAAAGTGCAACAACATTACCACAAGTATCAACTGTTGACATAGCAGCTGCAATTAATCCAATACCTAATAATACATTTAACCAAATGGGAGTATAATCCGCCATAAGATTTTGAAATATCAATGCTCCTTCTTGTAACTTTACAGGTATTTCTCCTCCTGAAGAAGGATATAAAACAAGTGCTGATAAACCAATAATCATAGGTAATACACCAACAAATAAAAAGGAATTTATAAAAGCAACAAGAATACCTTTTCTTGCTTCCCTATTACTTCTGCTGGCTTGCAGTCGTAACCAGATATCTGTTTCAACAAGCCAACCAGGCAAATAAGTAATAAATGTAAATATTATTAATGCAATTCCTGGGGCTAGAAAAATGCTTTTATTAATATGTTTAGGTGAAGTAGACGAGATATCAATAATATTAAAATTATTTCCTGAAGAAGTAGCTGATGTATATCCAACTATGGCTAATATTAATATAAATAGAGCAACTAATACAAATTGAATTTTATCCGTAGACACTACGGCCTGAAATCCACCTATGTATGTATAAATAGCAATAACTAATGATAACAAAAACATTGTAAGCGGAATGGAAATATTTAGAAATGGAGCGATAGTTATTCCAGCCGCATATATTTCAGCACCCCCCCAAACTATAAATACAAAAATAAGAGGGATAGAGATTATGCTTCTTATTTTAAGACCAAACTTATTTGCTAATAATTCTGGTTGTGAGAATACTTGAAGTTTACGAAAAAGAGGGACCAGTAAAAAAAATCCTGCCATCGTTAATAACCACGGAATAATTAATAGCCATGCAGCGCTTATTCCGTACCAATAAAAAAGCTGTACACCGTATACACAAGACCAACTAATCGACATCATACTTGCTGAAATTGATAATCCACTTGACCAGCCTGACAAATTTTTACTTGCTGACCAATATGAATCTGAATCATCTTGTATCTTTTGTTTTCTTCTTTTATTCCATATATAATAACCAATACCTATAACAATAATTGAATATGTAATAAAAGCAATCCAGTAATAAAATGTTATATTCATAATAACCAGATATTAATAATAATTTTTAAAAATAAGGAATAATATATAAATCAGAAATTTATATTATTAAAAACCAAGAAGTGCAATTGAATTCTTAGCAAATTCAACAAGTGGAGTAAAATAAATTCCTAATAATATTGTTGGAATAAGAAGTACTATTAATAAAATTGAATTCGCAAAATTTATTTTAATAGGTGCAATTTCTTTTTCAGATTTATCTAAGAACATATATTTTAAAACTCTTACATAATAATAAAGTGAAACAACTGTATTTAATAATGCAATAAATGCAACTATTATCATTTTAGAATTAATCAATGCTAAAAATATATATAGCTTTGCAATAAATCCTGCTGTAGGTGGCAGGCCAGTTAACGAAATTAAAAATATTGCTAGGGAAACAGTAAGTAATGGAGCAACTTTACCAAGACCTCTATAATCATCAAGCTCTTCGCTTCCAGTTTTATTTGCAATTAGCATTACTACAAAGAAAGCACCAAGATTCATAATTGCATAAATTACAAAATAAATCATTACTGCCATTAAACCTTCATTGGATAATGCAATAAGTCCAAGTAATATATACCCTGCATGAGCTATGCTTGAATAGGCTAGAAGTCTTTTTAAATTATTTTGCCAAAGTGCAGCAAAATTTCCTAATGTCATAGTAAGGATAGAAATAATAATTAAAAATGTTTTCCAATCAATTAAAGATATCAAATTCCATGAACCATCAGTATTAATTGAATCTATCAGGGTTACTTTTGTGAATCTTAGCAACAAAGCAAATCCGGCTGCTTTGCTTGCAACAGATAAATAAGCAGTTATTGTTATTGGTGCACCTTCATAAACATCGGGTGTCCAAAAATGAAATGGAGCGGCTGAAATTTTAAATCCAATACCGGCAAAAATTAATAATGCTGAAAGTGTAACTACCAATCCTTGTAATTGTTGAGTCTGGAACAAAGCATTTATCTCATAAATATTAGTTGTTCCTGTATTACCAAATAGAATAGAAATACCAAATAGCATTATACCGGATGAGACTCCACCATAAATAACATATTTTAAAGATGCTTCACTATTTCTTAGTGTGTCTTTTGTAATTCCCGCCAACACATAGGATGAAAGTGATAATAATTCTAATGCCAAATAAATTACTATAAGATCAGCTGACATTACCAGAAAAAACATACCTATTATCATTCCCCAGATCAGAGAATAATATTCACCTAATCTTTCTTTGGCTTTTTTTATTTCATAGGAAGTAATACTGAATAGTACAACTATTAAAGAAGAAAGAATAATTAGTAATTTAAAAAATGAACCAAATGAATCTACCGCTAATAAACCAAATTTGCTTGAATCTGAATTAAAAGCAAATGAACTATTACCAAATTGTTCAATTATAAAATAAGTAGTAGCCAATAGTCCTAAAATCATAACAATGGATAAATATTTTTTATTCTTACCCATTATTAAATCAATAATAACCAGAACTGAAAGAGCAATTGCAGCAGAAATTTCAGGTTTAATATAATGTAAACTATTTAATATTTGATCCAAGATTTATTCTCAGTTTAATTTATTGAACTAATTATAATTTGTGCGTCACCCATAAATTTTACCAATGCATTAACAGAAGTTGTCATAAACTGTAATATTAATGAAGGGTATACACCCAATAAAATTATAATTAAAGTTAAAGGAACAACCATAAAATATTCTCTAAGTTCAAGATCTTTTAATTCTTTCCATTTAGAATTTAATTCACCAAAATATATTCTTTGAAAAGCCCACAGCATATAACCTGCACCCAATAAAATACCAAGTGTAGAGATAATTGTAATTGTTCTTATTAATTCTGAACTAAATGCACCAACAAAAACTAATGCTTCTGAAATAAAACCACTTAGTCCAGGTAATCCTATTGCTGCAAAGAATGCAACTGCAACAAAACCTGTATATATTGGCATTTGATTTGCGATTCCACCAAAGGCATCCATATCTCTTGTATGTGCACGGTCATATATAATACCAACAATAATAAAGAGCATTGCAGTAATAGTTCCGTGGTTAAACATTTGTAATACAGCTCCAGATAAACTTGCAGTAGTTAAAGAAGCCATTCCCAGCAGTACATATCCCATATGAGAGACTGAGGAATAAGCAATTAATTTTTTAAAATCTTTTTGTGCCATTGCTGCAAGTGCACCATAAATAATATTAATCATCCCAAATAGACCTATATACCAAAGCAATTGAATTGTGATATCTGGGAAGATGGGGTAACTGATTCTCAATATTCCGTAAGTTCCCATTTTTAATAGAACACCGGCAAGAATAACGCTGATTGCAGTTGGTGCTTCAACATGCGCATCAGGAAGCCAGGTATGGAAAGGGAACATTGGTATTTTAATTGCAAATCCAATAAATAGGGCAATGTAAGCTATAAACCTCAAATTATTAGGATTAAATGGAGAAAGGATGCCGGTTGTGGTGTAATTAGCGGTATCCATTAAAGTTAATATATTAAATGAAAATACTTTAGAACCATTAGCTAATGTTTCGGTTGCACTAAAATAAAGTCCGATCATAACAAGCAATATGAAAACACTACCAAGTAATGTATATAAGAAAAACTTAATAGCAGCATATTCTCTTCTTGGACCGCCCCAAACTCCAATTAAAAAGTACATTGGAAGGAGCATCAATTCCCAGAATACATAAAATAAAAAGAAATCAAGGGAAACAAATACACCAAGCATTGCTGTATCAAGCAATAAGAAAAGTGCAAAATATCCTTTTATTGATTTCGATATATTCCAGGAAGCAAATGTAGCAATGAATGTTACAATAGTGGTTAGAAGTACAAGTACAACACTTAAGCCGTCAATTCCTAAAAAATAATCTATCTTAATAGTACCAACCCAAGCTAAACCTGTAATTTCAATCCATCTGAATTTTTCAACAAATTGGAAAGAGGAAGGATCATTAATGCCAGCCATTGAAAAATTATAGAAGAAAAGGATTACTATTGCAATGAGCAGTTGAACTCCAGTTACAATTAAGGTAATCCATTTAATTGTTTTTTCTTGTCTCTTTGTGAGGGAAAGAATAAATATCATTCCTACAATAGGAAGGAATGTTAATAAAGATAAAATTGGGAAATTTTGCATAATCTATTTATTAATTTTTATAAAATTTTTATTTATCTGAATATGTACAATAAAATAATTAATGAAAAAACTACGAATAATATATAAGTTTGAACTTTACCTGTCTGAAATCTTCTAAAAAATAGTCCGAACATTCCACTGATATAAGCCATCATATTTACTAATCCGTCTACAACAACATTATCAAATTTTCCGGTGAATGCAGAAAAGTTTTTTGTAAATAATGCAGAACCGTTAACTATTCCATCTATAAATTTGTTATCAAACATTGAAATGATTTTACTTAACCCAATTGTTCCAGCAACAAAACTGGCATAATAAATTTCATCAAAATACCATTTGTTAAAAGACAACAAATAAATAGGCTTTAACTTTTCTGCAAATTTATTCGGATCAAAAACTTTCCATTGATAAAATATAAATGCAAATAGAATTCCTAATAATGCTAAACTTGCTGAAGTAAATAATGTTGGATAATGAGCGTGATGAATAGCTTCAGTGTAAGAATTTGAATAGGTAACTTCTTCTAAATTTTCTTTATTTATAATTTTATCATCTGTCTTCATAAATTCATATCGTGCTGATTGAGGTACGGATATCTCAGGAGTTTTAATCCAAGAAGAAAGAAGTTTTCCTTCATTAGGATTAAATGGATTTAAGGAATACCAAAAGAATAAAGACAAAGCAGATAAAACAACTAATGGCATTGCCATAACAAATGAAGATTCTTTAGCATGTTCAAATTTTTCTTTGTTTTTGGGTTTACCATGAAAAGTCATTATTATTGCTCTGAACATATAGAATGCAGTTAAGAAAGCAACAATAAATCCAACTGCTGCAAAATACCAATAACCTGTAAGTGAACCGAAAGCAAAAGTTCCTGCTAGAATTCCATCTTTACTTAAAAATCCGGATGTAAACGGGATACCTGATAATGCCAATGATGCAACCAAGAAAGTAATATATGTTAACGGCATTTTCTTTCTTAAACCACCCATCTTTGTCATATCCTGTTCGTGATGCATTGAATGAATTACCGAACCTGAGCCCAAGAACAAACCTGCTTTAAAGAATGCATGTGTTACCAAATGGAAAAATGCAAAAGTATAAGCGCCCACACCAATTGCCATGATCATATAACCTAATTGACTTATAGTTGAATAAGCTAATACTTTTTTGATATCATTTTGAGTAACAGCAATTGTTGCAGGTATAAATGCAGATAAAGCACCTATAGTAGCAATAACTAAAAGCGCATCGCCAGAAAGAATAGGAAAAACTCTAATCATAAAATACACACCTGCAGCCACCATTGTTGCTGCGTGTATTAATGCACTAACAGGTGTTGGACCTTCCATAGCGTCTGGAAGCCAAACATGTAATGGGAATTGTGCTGATTTTCCAATTGCACCACAGAATAATAAAACTCCAGCTACTGTTAATCCAAATTCAGTACCAAACGGTAAATTTCCAGTTGATATTTGATAAAAAATCTTATCAAATGAAAAAGTATTGTAAGTAAGAAATAAAGTTAATATTCCCAAAAACATTCCGATATCACCAATTCTATTTACAATAAATGCTTTTTTAGCTGCATCGGAAGCAGTTTTTTTCTCGTACCAAAATCCAATCAACAAATAAGATGATAAACCAACCAATTCCCAAAAAACATACATCATCAATAAATTATGAGTAAGAACAATGCCTAACATAGAGAAAGTAAAAATTCCTAAATAAGAAAAGTATCTGTTATATCTTTTATCACCCTTCATATAACCAACAGAAAAGATATGCACTAAAAGACTAACAATATTTACAGTCAATATCATTAGCACAGTTATGTTATCCAACATTATTCCTAAATCAATTATGATAGATTTAACAAAAGGAATGCTTCCTAAATTAATCCATTCAAATTCTGAAATTAATGTCTGATCAGTAAAATGTGTCAGTTTGAAATATGCAAGTACTGCTGAGAGTAAAAAAGCTAGTATAAGTATAGAATTCTCGAACCAATAAAGCCATTTGATTCTTTTTCCAAACAATAGAGTTACTATAAATCCTATCAGAGGAAGGAATAAAATAAGAAGCGCTAATTTAATAAGTACAGATTCTGTCATATATAATTAATCTTTTAGAGTATCTATTTCATCAATATTAATATTTGTAAAAGTCTTATAAATATTTAAGACAATTGCCATAGCAATAGCTGCTTCAGCAGCAGCAAGTATAATAACAAATAAGGCAGCTAACTGACCAGAGTTCCCAAAATTTCCGTATCGTGCAAAAGCAACAAAATTTATATTTGCTGCATTTAGAATTAATTCAATACCCATTAAAACCATGATGGCATTTTTGCGTGTTATAACACCGAATATTCCCAAGCAGAATAAGACAGAGCTAACAATTAAATAATGATATAAAGTAATGTTTATCATTTTATCTCCTTGCCATAGATGCAGCTCCTATCAGAGCAATCAATAATAAAATACCTAACAATTCAAACACTACTGAATATTGATTAACTAGTAAAACTCCCAATCCCTGCACAGAAGAATTTTGTGCTGTTAATTGAAAAGTTTTCCAGTTAGTGCTTAAGAATATTTTTATTAAAGCAAATGCCAACACAATTACAGCAATAGCTGAAGGTATAATTTGTAATGTACCGGATTTAATTTGTACATTTGTTATTTTATGTGTTAGCATAACGCCAAACAATAGTAGAACTAAAATACCACCCACATAAACTACAAGTTGTACTATAGCAATAAAATCAGCACTGAGTAATACATATAAACCTGTAATACCAAATAAAGTAAATAACAAGAAGAAAGCTGAATAAACAATATTTCTTATTGTTACTACAAAAAATGCAGAGCCTAATGTTATAAGTGCAAATAAATAAAATGTAATATCGTATACTGTCATCTTATTTTTTCTCTTCCGGTTTATCTTTAATTGATTGTTCTTTAGCTTTTGCCTCAGCTTCTTTTTGTGCTGCTTTTTCAGCCATCATTTTTTCATAATTATCTTTTTTCTCTTTTCTTTCAGAATATGTAAGGGTAACAAAATCATAGACTAAGTTATTTCTTTCAAACTCAGAAAATTCATAAACATCTGTCATATAAATACAATCTGTGGGACAAGGGAAAACGCATAATTCACAAAAACAACATTTTGCTATGTCTATATCAAAAGTAGTTACCCAAAGAGCTTTTCTTTTTCCATTTGAAGTTTGGCCAAGATCTTCACCAGGCAGAGATTTTACTGTTTCAATTTTTATACAGTTAACTGGGCAAGCTCTTGCACATTGATCGCAACCAATACAGTCATCCATGTTAACATATAATCTGTTTCTTTCTCTTGTTGGAAGTTGAGGTTTTACATCCGGATACTGAATAGTAACTGCAGGTTCAAATAAATGTTTAAATGTAACCTTCATTCCAATCAATATTGTTGAAAGAGCCATATATATGTTATTGAAATAAGTTCGCATTATAATAAAGTAATAAGTCCTACAATTAATAAATTAACAAAGGCAATTGGAATTAAATATTTCCAACATACAGCCATAAGTTGATCAACTCTTAATCTTGGCAAAGTCCAACGGAGCCACATTTGTACCAGTACAAATCCTATTCCTTTAAAAGTAAACCAAAAAAGTTGTTCAATCGGAACGAGCCAAGAAAGCCCAAGAGTATTTCCCAAATACCCAAAAGGAGAATGATAACCGCCGAAAAATAATAATACAACAATAGCAGAAACTGCAAACATATTTGCATATTCGGCTAAGAAGAACATAGCAAATTTCATCCCGGAATATTCTGTATGATAGCCTGATACTAGTTCTGATTCGGCTTCAGGAATATCGAATGGAGTTCTGTTAACTTCAGCCAAAGTACTTATGTAAATAATTACAAAACCCACAAACATAAATGGTATTAGTAAATACTTTGCTATGCCTGCTATGTTTCCACCAAAGATCAACCAATTCCAAAAATAACCTGATTGTAATTCCGTAATTTCTTTTAAATTAAGTGTTCCGGTAACCATTAAAACTGTAACAACAATCATTATAGTCGGTATTTCATAACTAATTAATTGAGCTGCTGATCTCATAGCACCTAAAAGAGTGTATTTATTATTAGAAGCCCAGCCTGCCATTAATATACCGGCAACAACTAAACCTGAAATACCAACAATAAAAAATAATCCAAGATCTATATTACTACCTAAATAAGAACTTGAAAATGGTATTGCGGCAAATACAGCATAACTTCCTGCAAAAACTAAAACTGGAGCAATATTAAATAATGGCTTGTCATTTTGATCTGCAATGATATCTTCTTTTTGAATTAATTTTAAAATGTCAGCTATTGTTTGTAAAATTCCGTGGTAACCCACTCTCATCGGACCTAATCTGTCCTGCATATGAGCAGATACTTTTCTTTCTAGTAATACAGCAATTAAGGCAAAGGGGAGAATAAATAAAAATAATGGTAAAAATGCGCTTATTATAGATGCTAAAACTTCACTTCCGGTTAAATTTGAAAAGTATTCGTAAATCATCTGTCAACCTCACCTAATACAATATCTATACTGCCAAGTATAGATATAACATCAGCTATCATATGACCTTTACAAAGTTCGCCAATTACGGCTAGGTTTACAAATGATGGGCCTCTAACTTTTATTCTTTTAGGATTTACTGAGCCGTCACTAACAATAAAATAACCTAATTCACCTCTTGGATTTTCAACTCTACCATAAACTTGTCCAACAGGAGGTTTTATTCTTTTAGGTATAGCAGAAAGTACATCACCTTCAGGAATTTGTTTTAAAGCTTGTTCAACTATTTTTAAACTTTCTTCCATTTCAAGAATTCTTACATAGTATCTATCCCAGCTATCGCCGACAGTTCCCATTCTTCCATTACCAACAGGGATTTCAAATTCTAATTTGTCATATACAGAATATGGATCATTTTTTCTTAGGTCCCACTTCAATCCGGAAGCACGAAGCATAGGACCTGTTATTCCATAATTAACTGCAACATCTAATGGTAATATTCCAACATTGGCAGTTCTTTCAATAAAAATCTTGTTAAAAGTAAGTAAATCATTTAATTCTTTAATCTTAGGTCTAAAATAATCAACAAATTCTTTTGTAAGTCTTAAGAATTCTGGAGGTAAGTCTCTAGAAACTCCACCTACCCAAATATAATTATAAAGTAGTCTTGCTCCAGATGCCATTTCAAATAAACTTAATATTTTCTCTCTGTCTCTAAAGCAAAAAAGAAATGGGGTTACTGCTCCAATATCTGCACCATAAGTACCAAGTGCAACCAGGTGAGAAGCAATTCTTTGCAATTCACCCATTATAACTCTTATATATTCAACTCGATCCGGAACTTCAATTCCAAGTAATTTTTCTACCGCTAAGGCATATCCAAATTCATTATACATAGATGCTAGATAATCCATACGATCTGTATAGGGAACAACTTGGGGATATGTCATAAATTCAGCGTGTTTTTCAAAACATCTATGAAGGTAACCAATATGAGGAGTTACATCAATAATAAATTCACCATCTAACTGAAGTTCCAAACGGAGCACTCCGTGTGTAGAGGGATGTTGAGGTCCCATATTAAGAGTCATTTCTTCAGTTTTTAGAGCCATAGTTTTAAATAATAATTATAATTTGTCAATTTTTTAATAAGGTATTTTCATTCCTTCATAAAACTCGGGATCTTTATAATCTTTTCTTAATGGAAATCCACCATCCCAATCATAAGGCATTAAAATTCTTCTTAAATCAGGATGATTAAGAAAATTTATACCTAAAAGATCAAAAGCTTCTCTTTCGTGCCAATTAGCGTGTGCCCAAATATCTGTTACAGAAACAACATCCTGTTTATCTTTTTCTATTGATACTAATAATGTTAATTTGTGCAAATGTTTTAAGGATTCTAAATGATAAACTACACTTAGAGTTCCTCCAATAAAATTAAATGAACCATCTTCTTTAACTTTCTTTTCTCCGTTAGCATCATCAACTCCGGATAAATTTATAAGGGAATCAAATTGAAGTCTACTGTCTGTAAATAGAAATGCACAAACTTTATCTATCTCCAATGGTGAAACTTTTATATAATTTTCACCAACTTGAGCTTCAACAAATTCAATGATAGATTCAGGGAATTTTTCTTTTAATATATCAAAAATCTCTTTTTCTGTCATGTTGTTTTCTTTATTAAAGATTCATTTCTAATTTTTTCTTGTAATTTCATTAATCCTTCAAGCAATGCTTCAGGGCGGGGAGGGCAACCAGGAACATAAACATCAACAGGGATTATTCTATCTACCCCTTTTAGGACATGGTAACCATGTTCCCAATAGGGTCCACCGCAATTTGAGCAGCTTCCCATAGAAATAACATACTTTGGATCTGGCATTTGTTCGTATAATCTTTTAATTCTAATAGCCATTTTTAAAGTAACTGTACCGGAGACAATAATTACATCTGATTGTCTTGGTGAGGGTCTGGGTATTACACCAAATCTATCAAAGTCATAATGAGAAGCAGAAGTTGCCATCATTTCAATTGCACAGCAGGCAAGTCCAAATCCAACTTGCCATAAAGATGATAGCCTTGCCCAATTTAGCAAATCATCAACTTTTGTAATAATTATATTATCATCTGCAAATTGTTTATCAAGAAGTCCCATAAATTCCTATTTATCTTTAACTTTTTCTGAAACTTTGTTTTTGTTAACATTTAATTTGGGCATTGCAGGTCTTGACCATTCTAAATCTCCTTTCCTCCATTCATAAGCCATTCCTAATCCCAATAATATTAGGAATATTGCACCAACAAGAAAACCTGTAATTCCAAATATCTTATAGACATAAGCCCAAGGAATTAACAAAACTATTTCAACATCAAATATTAAAAAGATAAGAGCAACAACATAAAATCTGATATTAAATTGAACCCAAGGGGAGCCAATAATATCTTCACCACATTCATATGTTAATTTTTTTTCATAAGTAGGTCTGGAAGGTCTTAATAATTTTGCTACAAATACTGCTACAGTAACAAAAAATATTGCAACTAAAATAAATACGAAGATTTTACCGAATTCAGTTATCATCAACCACAAAATTTATTTTTTTACAAATAAAAAATTAACACTCCCTTTAAGTAATGTCAAGAAATCTAACTAATAATAAATTTTGGTTTAAAAAGTAATTTCCCAACTCTTATTTTTTTTAAAAAATTTAATAAATTAAACTTAAAATATTATCAAACATTAGTTCTAATTGATTCTCTATTCTAATAAATTTATATTTTAGAAAGACAATTAAAAAAAATAGATGCACCCTTCTTACGCTATAATTAATCTATCTAATCTGAAAAGAAATTTCTTAAACATTAGAAATAAAGTTAAAGATAAAAAGATAATGGCTGTTGTTAAAGCAGAAGCTTACGGACATGGTATGGTTGAATGTGCTAAATATTTGGAATCAATAGGCAATAAAAGACCTGATTATTTCTCAGTTGCATTTCCTAAGGAAGGAGAAAAGTTAAGGAAAGCAGAAATTAAAAAACCAATATTAGTTTTTGAACCTTTTTCAAAAAGACAAGTACATTTATTGTTTAAATATAATCTAATCGCAACTATTTTTAATTTAGAACATTTAAAGATCTTGGAATGGGGATTGGAAAAATATTATCCTAATAAAATATCGAAACCAAAAATTAAAATTCATATTAAAGTTGATACAGGCATGAACAGGCTTGGTATAAGTGAGAAAAATGCTTTAGATTTTATTCTTAAAGTTAACCAAAAAAAAATATTCCATATTGATGGAATTTACACTCACTTTGCTTGTTCTGATGAAAAAGATAAATCTTTTACTTTTTTACAGATAAATAAATTCAAATATATTTTGAATGAGTTGAAAAAATTAAATATAGACTATGGCTGGGCTCATGCAGCAAATAGTGGTGCTATTCTTGATTTACCTGATTCATATTTTGATATGGTAAGACCAGGCATACTTCTTTATGGTTATTATCCTTCTCTTGAGACAAAACATTCCATTGTATTAACTCCGGTTATGAGCTTATATTCAAAAGTAGCTTCCGTTAAAAAAATAATTAAAGGCGATACTGTTAGTTATGGTAGAAAATTTACTGCTAAAAAAAGTACAAAAATAATTTCTATTCCTTTAGGTTATGCTGATGGAGTAAATAGAAATCTTTCAAATAAAATTGAAGTAATAATTAAAGAGAAAAAATATAAGCAAGTAGGTACTATTACTATGGATAGGTTTATGGTTGATATAAAAAAAGACAATATAAAAGTTGACGATAAAGTTATTATGTTGGGTAAGGTTAAAAATAATTATATTAGTGCATGGGATTGGAGTAATGCTTTAAAAACTATCCCATATGAAATTACCTGCAGTATTGGAAACAGAATTCCAAGGATATATAAAAGTTAAATGGATTTTATTAAACAGTACATAAATCAAAGTATTTCTGCTGCTTCTAATAACCTAAGACTTGATACACAAAAGATAGAAGTAGTCAGCTTATTAAGAGAATTTATTTCTAAAGCGGATAACTTGGAAAAAGAAATAAAATTACTAAAAACCAGCACAGAATTTTCAACATTTGCAATTCGTCTTGCTGATATTCATAGATATCTTACTCAAGGTTCAATTGACTTGATAAAAATTTCAGATAAGTTTAAAGAACACACACAATATTTGATAAGTGATCTAAGTAGATTATTAGATTCCTTAAATCCTAATACATTCCGTGAAGCTATTAAAAAAATTAGAGAGAATGGTTTATCGAATAAAATAGGTCTTAGTAATTATAGTTTCCAAGAAAATAATGGTAATAATTATTATTCAGGTAAATCTGAAACTGAAATACTGAAAGAAAAAATTATTATGGAAGATGAACCTATAGAATCAGGTATGTTATTCCAAAATTTTGAAGAAGTAATTTTACAGCCTATTAAAAATGTAGATGAAATTCTAAAAACATTATTAACTGCTGCTCCTGACCCTGAAGAACTTATTAGATATTGTGAAATATTGGAGAGCAACGGAAATTTAGCAGAAGAAAGAGGATTTGAAATTATTTCTAATATGCATAATATTGTTGCTAAAGCTTTACTTTTGATTCGTGCAAATGAATTGACCCCAACAAAACAAATTGTTGAATCAATGAGAGCTTGTTTAATTGTAATAGTTGCAGTAGTTAAAGGTAAAGATGTAGATATAACTAGTTATTTAAATAAAGCTGAATCATTTGGTTTACAGATTAAATCAATAAAGATAGAAGGATAAACTATATGAATTTATATGCTCTGATTATGGCAGGAGGTGTTGGAACTAGGTTTTGGCCCCGGAGTAAGGAAAAAACACCAAAGCAACTATTAAAAATATTTAACAGTAAAACTATGATCCAAAATACTGTTGATAGATTAGATGGATTAGTAAAAAATGAAAATATATTTGTAATTACAAATAGAATTCAAAAAGATGAAATAATGAAGCAGCTGAAAAATGTTCCTGAAAAAAATATTTTAGTTGAACCATTCGGTAAAAATACTGCTGCTTGTATTGGACTTGCCTCAATATTTATTGAAAATTTAGACCCTAATGCAGTTACTTTTGTTTTACCTGCTGATCACATAATAAAAGAAAAAGAAGAATTTCATAATACATTAAAAAAAGCAGCAGAATTTGCTTTTAAAACAAAAGGATTAGTTACCATAGGCGTTCTACCAACAAGACCAGAAACAGGGTACGGTTATATCCAAATTGATGAAAGACAAGTAGAAGATGCTATTTATAATGTTTACACTTTTGCAGAAAAACCAAATTATGCTACAGCTGTTAGGTTTTTAGAAAGTGGTGATTTCTTTTGGAACAGTGGTATGTTTATTTGGAGAGTAGATTCAATCCTAAGTGAAATAAAACAATATTTACCTGAACTACACCAAGGATTATTTAAATTAAAAGAAAGTTTTTCATCTGAAAATTTTAATGACTTATTAGCAAATATTTACAGTAAACTTAGAAATATTTCTATAGATTATGGCATTATGGAAAAGTCTAAAAAAGTATTTCTAACAAAGGGCAATTTTACCTGGAGTGATGTAGGGAGTTGGGAAGAAGTATATCAGCTATCTAGTAAAGATGAGCACGGTAATTCTTCCACAGGACAAGTTTTTACAGATATGACTATGGACTCTTATATTTACTCACCGGAAAAATTTACTGCAATGATTGGAGTTGATAATTTAATTGTTATAAATACTAAAGATTCATTATTAATTTGTAGAAGAGATAGAAGCCAAGATGTTAAAAAAATTGTAGAACACTTGAAGGTAAATAAATTAAATGAATATTTATAAAATTAAATTAATACATATTAATATATATTAAAGATTGATTTTTTATAACCTAATATGAAAAAACTAATAACTGAATTAGATGTATTAAAATTCGCTAAAGCAGGCGGTAATGTTTTACCAATAAGCGAAGATGATATTGTTACAGCTTTAGCGTGGGATCAAATAAAACTATTAGGTATTGCTATAGTTAAAAAAAATTCTGCTGAAAATATACCATTCACTATAAATGAAATTGAACAATCTCAGACAGTAAGAAGTATTGCTATTGGAAGTGATCATACAGGATTCAGGATTAAAAACATCCTTTCAAAAATACTTTCTGATAAAGGTTATGAAATTATTGATGTTGGTACATATGACGAAAAATCTTGCGATTATCCTGACTTCGCATTTGCAGTAGCAAGAAAAGTTAAAGAAAGAAGTGTGAAATTCGGAATTATAATCGATGCAACAGGAATACCATCTGCAATAACAGCAAATAAATTAAAAGGTATTAGGGCATCTACTTGCTACAATGAATTTAGTGCAAAAAGTTCAAGAGAACATAATAATGCAAATATTTTAGTGCTGGGAGCTAAAACACTAGGGGAAGAAACTATAAAATCAATTTTAGAAACTTGGTTGAATACAAATTTTGGTGGCGGTAGACATCAAGCTAGATTAAATAAAATTACTGATATAGAAAATAATCACTTAACTTAAAATAAAATTAAATCATATTTTCTTTCCAGCCCAAATATATAAAGCACAATATTTTTATTATTAAGGTAAATTGTGACCATAACTCAAGCTCAGATTGAAGAAATTATTGAACTAGAATACAATATCCATTTATTCAAAGTTAAATCTCCAGATATTGCAAATTTTATTAACCCTGGAGAATTTTTAAATATTAGGATAAGTGAATTGTTCGTTCCTCTGTTAAGGAGGCCATTTAGTGTATGCGATGTTGAGGGAGATTTCTTTTTCGTTATGTTCAATACAATGGGCACCGGGACAAAATTAATGGCCTTAAAAAAACCTGGAGAATTTTTAGATGTAATGGGTCCATTAGGTAAAGGATTTAAATATAAAGATGATTTTGATAGAGCCGTTATTATTGGAGGAGGATTAGGTGTAGCTCCATTCCCATTTTTGACTAAAAAGTTAAAAGGCATAAAAGAAATTTCAACTTTTATCGGTGGAAGAACTAAAAGCGATGTAATAACATACGGTCTTGAAAATATATTTATTTCAACCGATGATGGATCTTATGGTTTCAAAGGTAATGTAATTCAATTATTAGAAAAAGATTTTGGAAAAATCCAAAATGAAAAATTAAAAATTTTTGCTTGTGGACCTACTCCAATGTTAATAGGAGTAAAAGAATTTGCAGAGAAAAATAATATAGGATGTGAATTATCTACTGAGTGTGTAATGGCTTGTGGGTTTGGAATATGCCAGGGTTGTCCTATCCAATCAACAAAAGATGAGGATAAATATTTACTTGTTTGCAAAGATGGTCCGGTATTTAATTCTGAGGATGTTGTATTATGAATAAAGAAGATCTTAGTGTTAATATTGGTAGCCTGAAATTAAGAAATCCAATTATGCTGGCATCAGGCACGGTTGGTTACGGAAGTGAAATATCAGAATTTATTGACTTAAAAAAAATTGGTGCTATCGTAACAAAATCAATTAGCTTGAAACCAAGAAAAGGTAATAAACCTCAAAGAGTTCTTGAAACTTCGGCAGGTATGCTAAATGCGATTGGACTTACTAATGTTGGTGTTGAAAAATTTATTGCTGAAAAAATTCCTTTTTTAAAGAAACAAGATGTTCCTATTATTTGTAATATAGCAGCATCAACATTAGAAGAATATGTTGAATGTGTTAAGATATTAAACTATGAAGATGGAATTCACGCATTTGAAATAAATGTTTCTTGTCCAAATGTAAAAGAAGGCGGATTGCAATTTGGCAATAATGAAAAAATGGTTGGAAAAATTACAAAGGAAATTAGATCGTGTACAAATAAACCAATCATAATTAAACTTTCTCCAAATGTTGCAAACATTTCTGAATTTGCAGAAACAGCAAAAAAAGAAGGTGCTGATGCTGTGTCAGCAATAAATACTTTAATTGGTACTTCATTTAATATCAAAAATAGAAAACCAAAGTTGAAAAATATTATTGGCGGACTTTCAGGTCCAGCAATCAAGCCGATTGCATTAGCAAAAATTTTTGAAATTCATCAAAAAGTTAAAATACCAATTATTGGAATAGGTGGAATTATGAATTGGCAAGATGCTGTTGAATTTATGATTGCTGGTGCATCTGCAATTCAACTAGGGACAGTAAATTTTATTGATCCAACAGCCGCAATAAAAATACTTAATGGATTAACAGAATATTGCAAAGGGAATAAAATTCAAAAAATAAGTTCTTTAACGGGTTCCTACCAATTAGATTAAAATGAATATCAACGATTCATTAGAAAAACTATTTTCTCTTCATAATTTTGGCATAAAGCTTGGGATAGATAACATTAAAAATTTTTTATTTTTATTAAATAATCCGCACTTAAAGCTAAAAACAATTCATATAGCTGGTTCAAACGGAAAGGGAAGCTCCTCTGCTTTTATTGCAAGTATTTTACAAGAGCACAAATTTAAGATTGGACTTTACACATCACCGCATTTTATAAGATTTAATGAAAGGATTAAGATTAACGGGAATGAAATTGATGATCAATATATTTCTGAATTTATTTCAAAACATTTTGAATATATAATAAAAAATCAAATTACTTTTTTTGAAGCTACAACAGCTTTAGCATTCTGTTTTTTTAGAGATCAAAAAGTTGATTTTGCAGTTATTGAAACCGGACTTGGCGGAAGACTTGATGCTACAAATGTTCTAAATCCTTTATGCTCTGTAATTACTGGAATCAGTTTAGAACATACTCATATACTAGGGAAAACAATTAAGCAAATTGCTGAAGAAAAAGCTGGAATTATCAAAAGAAATTCCAAAGTAATAACAGCTCCATTACTAAATAGTGCAAATCAAGTGATGAAGCTTAAATGTAAAAAAATGAAATCAGAACTTATTGAAGTATCAAAATATATATCAAAGAAAAAGGATAGCGTAACACTTACACTTGGCAAAGATAAATTAGAAATTAGAGATCTTCCATTGGCTGGGAATTATCAGAATCTTAATGCAGCATTAGCATCTTTAACTGTATATCATCTTTTAAATAATTTTAATAAAGATTTTTTTGAAAATGGTTTAATGAATGTAATTAAAAACACCTCACTTTCAGGCAGATATGAATATTTTAATTCAAAACCTGATGTAATCTTTGATTCAGCTCACAATCCTGATGGGGTTAGAAAATTTTTAAAAGAATTTAGAAGAAATAAAAAAAAATATAACAACAAATATTTACTCTTTAGTGTCTTAAAAGATAAATCAGTTAAGAATATGCTGAAAAGTTTAAGAAAAGAATTTGATAAAATATTTTTAACAACAATAAATTTTGAAAGAGTTGCAAGTTTAAAAGATCTTAAAAATATTTGCAAAGAATTTAACTTTGAAATAAAAATAGTAAATGATAGAATAGGGTTTATTCATAAAATGTTAAAAGGGAGTAAGAATGATTGTCTAGTTGTGCTAGGAAGTATGTATTTGATTGGACAGGTAAAAAAGGAATTATTGAAAAATAAACTTGACATTTCTTTTGAGAAAATGTAAGTTTCGAACAGTCCACAAAATCCAATCGTTATTATAATTTTTAATTAATTAAAGAAAAAACTCCGACTCTACTAAATAAACCTGATTAAGATTAATAAATTGTTTTATAGTACCAATCATTTGAAAAATATTTAAACCAAATAAAAATAAAGAAGAGAAAAGCTTATGGATATTTCAGAACTCAAATCAAAAAAAATCGTTGAATTAAATGCAATTGCTGTAGACCTTAAAATTGCTGAATATGCTGATTTAAGAAAGCAGGATCTGATATTTAAAATTTTAGAAGCTCAGACATCAAAAGATGGTGCAACTTTTTCAAAAGGTGTACTGGAAGTTCTCCCGGATGGTTACGGCTTTTTACGGTCTTCTGATTATAATTATTTACCCTCTCCTGATGATATTTATGTTTCTCCATCTCAAATTAAAAAATTCAGTTTACGAACCGGTGATTTTGTCAGCGGTCAAGTTCGTCCACCAAAAGATGGAGAAAGATTCTTTGCACTACTTAGAGTTGAAGCAGTTAACGGAATATCTCCTGAAAAAATTAGAGGTCGTACACTTTTTGACAATTTACTTCCTGTTTATCCTACTAAAATACTTACTCTCGAATCTGCACCCGGTGAATACTCTATGAGAATTATGGATTTGCTTTCTCCTATTGGTAAAGGACAAAGAGGATTAATAGTATCTCCACCTAAAAGTGGAAAAACAATTCTCCTACAAAAAATAGCAAACTCTATTGTAAGGAATAACCCTGAAGTAAAATTATTGATCTTATTGATAGATGAACGCCCGGAAGAAGTAACTGATATGCAGAGGTTAGTTAAAGGCGAAGTTATCAGCTCAACTTTTGATGAACCTGCTGAACGACATGTTCAAGTTGCTGATATGGTAATTGAAAAAGCTAAAAGACTTGTTGAAGCCGGAGAAGATGTAGTAATCCTTTTAGACAGTATTACAAGATTGGCAAGAGCACACAATATTGTTGTCCCACATAGTGGTAGAATTCTTTCTGGCGGTGTTGATTCAAATGCACTTCATAAACCAAAAAGATTTTTTGGTGCTGCCAGGAACATCGAAGATGGTGGAAGTTTAACAATTATTGCTACTGCATTAATTGATACCGGTAGTAGAATGGATGATGTTATATTTGAAGAATTCAAGGGTACCGGTAATATGGAATTAGTCCTTAATCGTGATTTAAGTGATAGAAGAATTTTCCCTGCTATTGATGTTAATAAATCCGGAACCAGAAGGGAAGAATTACTTATGAAAGAAGATGATTTGGCTAAGATCTGGATATTGAGAAAAATATTAAGTGAATTCAGTCCCGTTGAAGCAATGGACTTCTTATTAAATAAAATGAGAGGTACAAAAAACAACAAAGAATTTTTATTGAATATGAATACATAATCACAATTTTTTAGCTAAAGGTATAAAATTTAGTAGTACCTCATTAGTATTATATTCTTATATTTCCAACCACAAGTGATTATATTAAGAAAATATTTTATCAATAATTCTAATTTATAATGAAAAAGATTCTAATAATTATTCTGTTTTTTCCTTCTTTAATTTTATCTCAAATTAATAGAAATAACAGACCCCAAAAAAATGATTTGCCTTTTCTATTTGATAAAATATTTTTTTCTGAATTATATACCTCAGGTCAAGATTCCAATCAAAGTTATTTTATTTATAAAGTACCGTTAAACAGACTTCTTTTTGAAAAGAAAGAAAATATATATAAAGCAGAATTTTCAGTTTCGTTAGAATTATTAGATGAAAATAAAAATATTGTACAAAGAGAATTTGATCAAAAATCTACTGAAGTATATAGTTACGAAAAGACAAAGTCACCTAATGATTATGTTGAAGGGATATTACCGATTTCATTCAATAAAAAAATCAAAAACATCATTCCAACATTTACTGACCTTAACACTGAAAGAGAATTTAAAGGAAAACAGATACTTATCAATGCGACAGGTAATGGAATATTCTCAACTCCAATTATTGTAAAATATAAACTTACAGAATGCAATAATAGTGATGGTTATGAACTTGCTAATTTTGGAGGAGACATTCCTTTTAGTGAAAATAAATTTGATATTTTATTGCCTGTAAATGATAATAATATTGATGAAATATTTGTGAAAATAATTAGTAATAGTGATACTCTTTTTTCATCTAAGGTTGATAATTCTTTTGATAATAACATTGATCTAAAATATTGCCAAGACAAAATACTAATATTTAAAAACGATAATAATGTTAAAAATAAAATCTTCATTTTAGAAAATTTTGATAATAACTTACCTGAAGGTTCAATTAAAATCGTAATATCAAAAACATCAGATTTTTCTAACTCAGTTTCTTTTAATAAAAGGATTATTTGGTTTGATAAACCATTTTCTTTACGCAATCCTGAATTAGCAATTAAATATCTTAATTTTATAGAGGAAGAATCGGTTATTGACAGTATGTTAGACAAAGATTCATATCAATATTCAAAATTGTTACTTAATTATTGGAAAAAATTTGACCCAACACCGAACACAGAATATAATCCTATTATGAATGAATATTATGATAGAATTGATTATTCTGCAATCCACTTCATGCCAATATCTAGAACTAGCGGTACTAAAACTGATAGAGGTAAAATTTATATTAAATATGGTAAACCATCTGAAATTAAAAGGACATCTAATACTTATGGACAGGTAACCGAAATCTGGATTTATAATAGCACAAATAAAGAATTTGTTTTTATAGACAAATACGGTATTGGAAATTTTTCTCTCATAACAGGGTAATGAGCAATTTTATTTTTACATGCGGCGATGTAAACGGAATTGGACCGGAAATTGTAATCAAATCCATTAAGAAACTTTATAAGACTACAAATCATAAATTTATTTTTATCACCCCTCAAAATGTATTTGAAGAAGTTTCTTCTAATATAAAATTTAAAATCCCATTTTCAGTTGTTGATAATCTGCCCAAAAAGCTAACCAAAAGATTTTATATCTTAAAGCTTAACAATATCAAAATAAATTATTCAAAAACAACTGCAGCTTCTGGACTAACTTCTTATAATTCTATCAAAAAAGCTTTTTCTCTACTTAAAGAAAAAAAAGCTGACGCTATGATTACTGCTCCAATTTCAAAAAAAGCTATATCATTAGCGGGAGTAAAATATCCAGGTCATACTGAAATGTTGGCTAGTTGGTGCAAAACAAAAAATTTTTCAATGCTATTCCTTTCTGATAAAATGAAATCATCTTTAGTAACAATTCATACACCAATAAATAAAATTATTAAAGAATTAACAGTTAAAAAATTATTATCTTCTTTTGAAATTATTTTCAATTCATTAAAAAATGATTTTAAAATAAAAGATCCTAAAGTTGCTGTCCTGGGTTTGAATCCACATAGCGGTGAAGATGGAATTATAGGTGATGAAGAAGAAAAAATAATAATCCCTTCAATTAAAAAAAGTAAATACAGCAAATATTTGTTTGGCCCTTTTTCATCAGATGCTTTTTTTGCAAAACATAAATACAAAGAATTTGATATGATAATTGGAATGTATCACGATCAGGTTTTAATTCCATTCAAATTGTTAAACTCAGGAAAGGGAGTAAATTACACTGCAGGTTTGCCAATTATACGCACTTCACCTGACCATGGAACAGCTTTTGATATTGCAGGAAGATTTATTGCTGATGAATTAAGTATGCTTGAAGCCTTTTATTTTGCAGAACAAATTGCCAAAAGCAGAAAAAGAGTTAATGCCAATTTATAAAAAAAATTATCTTTTAGTCTCTAAAATTTATCCTCACTTAATGAGGAAAATAAACTATAAATATTGGTCTGATTATCTTGTAATGCTTTCAGAAAATTATGTGACTAATAAATCAAATGTTTTAGAATTAGGTGCCGGAAATTGTTTACTGGCTTTTTATCTAAAAGATAATTTCAAGAATATTATTGCGACTGATTTATCTTTTTCGATGCTTAACTCTTCTAAAGATAAAAAAGTAAAAAAAGTTTGTTCAAATATGACATCTTTACCTTTTAAATATTCATTTGATTTAGTAATTAGCTGCTTTGATAGTATAAATTATCTGATAAAAAAAAATGATCTATTAAAATTATTTACAAGCATACATAATTTGCTTTCAGACACAGGTATCTTTACTTTTGATGTAAGTTTGGAAAATAACAGTAAAATTCATATTAAAGTACCTATAAGAGAAGGGAAGTTTAAAGAAATAACTTATAAACATTTATCTTCTTATGATGAAATAAATAGAATTCATAAAAATACATTTGAAATTAAATTAAAAAATAAAAATGTTTATAAAGAAGTACATAAGCAAAAGATATATCCATTTTTTGATTATTTTAGGTTACTTCAAAAATGTGGATTATATGTGTTAGAATGTTTTGATGCTTTTACTTTTAATGATGCAACCGAAAATTCAAATAGAGTACAGTTTATTGTAAAAAAAATTAAATGATTTTATGTTAAATTTTAATCATGTACAATACGGCTATAACTCTGAACTTATATTTAGAGATCTAAGTTTCAATCTATCTCCGGGTGATTTTACATTTATCATTGGTAAAAGTGGAGCTGGTAAATCTACACTTATGCAGATGGTTTATATGAATATTTTACCTGACTCAGGCACAGTTGATATCGGAGAATTTAGTTCTTCAAATATTAAAGCCAGAATGTTACCCGAATTAAGGAAGAAATTGGGAGTAGTGTTTCAAGATTTTAAATTGCTATCAGATAGAAATATTTATGATAATCTATCCTTTATTTTAGAATCAATAGGAACTCCTAAAAAACTTATTAAGCAAAAAATAAATAATGTTTTAACTGATGTTGGCTTGATACACAGAAGATTTAGTATGCCAAATGAACTTTCAGGGGGAGAACAACAAAGAGTTGGTATAGCCAGAGCTATGATAAAAGAACCAATTTTGTTTTTGGCTGATGAACCTACAGGAAATCTTGATCCGGAGACATCGGAAGAAATATTACAGTTGATCAAAAATATTAATAGCAGAGGAACATCTGTTTTAATAACTACACACGATTATGATATGGTAAAAAAAATAAATGCGAAAGTCATCAAATTAATTGATGGTGTTGCACTTGATTATAAGATCTAATATTTAATTTCATCAAATTTTGATGTTATTTTATCCAATATTTTTTTGTTAACATTTTCTACCGTATCATTTCCGTCAATAAAAATTACTTCTCTTTTATACTTATAATAATCTAAAACAGACTTTGTAACATTATTAAAGACTTCTATCCTATTTTTAATAACAGATTCAGTGTCATCCTTTCTTTGATAAAAGCTTTTTTTGGCATTACATACCGGACATTTTTCTAAATCTTTAACTTCATTTTTAGTAAATATACTTTTACAATTTTTACATGTTAATCTGTCTGTTAATCTTTTTATAATTTCAGTTACAGGAGCAGTTATTGATAATACCACAACATTTGTTAGCTTAAGTTCTTCTATCAATTTGTCAAGCTCTTCGGCCTGAATTGTTGTCCTCGGGAAACCATCTAAAATAAAACCATTTTTGCATCTTGGTTGAGAAAATGTTTCCTTTATAATTCCTATCATTACAGAATCCGGCACCAATTCACCCGCGTGCATTATTTCTTTTGCTTTTTTACCAAGATTAGTTTCATCATTTACTGCTTGCCTTAAAATTTCCCCTGTAGAAATGTGAGGGATATTTAATTTTGAAGACAATATCTTAGCCTGAGTACCTTTCCCAACTCCCGGCATTCCGAACAATAATATCCTCATTACAAACCTATTTTAAAAAGAAAATTTTTTTAAGTATGTAAACTAATAATTTATATTTTAAGATTTGCGTATCTTTTTGAAAAATTTTTCTAACAAATCTTTACTCTCAGATTCGTAAATACCGGAATATATATTTAATGTATGATTATATTTTTTTTCTTCTATCAAATTATATACAGATCCGCATGCACCAAACTTTGGATCAAATGCTGAGAAGTACAAGTTTTTCAATCTGGAATTTAAAATCGCTCCAGCACACATAATGCAGGGTTCTAATGTTACATATATGTCACATTCATCCAATCTCCAGTTTCCCAAATGATTAGCTGCAGAAGTTATAGCAATCATTTCTGCGTGTGCAGTTGGGTCTTTTAATTTTTCTACTTGATTGAATCCTTTGCCTATTATTTTATCATTATGTGTTATTACAGCTCCGACTGGAACCTCTTTAAGTGAAAAGGCTTGTTCTGCTTCCTGAAGGGCAGAGTACATAAAGTTATAAACATTTTTTGCAAACATCAGATTAATCTTAAATAAAAAAAACTCTCTTTGGAGAGAGTTAAGTTTGTACGCCCGGAAGGAGTCGAACCCTCAACCTCTTGATCCGTAGTCAAGCACTCTATCCAATTGAGCTACGGGCGCATTTTTTATTAATAAATTATAATTTGCCTCTTCGATTTCCAAACATTGTCGTACAAGTATTATTTATAATTTTATTGATTACAAATATACATTTCTTTCAAAATAATGTCATAACTCTTATAATAAATTATTTAATTATTTGTTTTAAACATCATTCTAAAAATATATATATTCATATAATGATTTTTTCACAATTATTGAGTTAATAAATATGTTTAATGGTGTTGGAACAGCTATAATCACTCCTTTTCTAAAAAATGGGGAAGTGGATTATAATTCATTAAAAAGAATAACAAAATTTCAGACAGATAATAAAATAGATGCAATTATAATATTAGGAACGACAGGGGAAGCACCTGTAATAACTGACGAAGAAAGATATAATATTATTAAAACCGTTACAGAAACTGCAAAGAAAAAATGCAAAATAATAATTGGTACAGGAAGCAACGACACAAAGAAAGTAATATTCTGGAATAAACAAGCTGAAGAATTTAAACCTGATGGATTATTAATTGTTAATCCTTATTATAATAAAGGTACTCAAGAAAGCTTAATAGAACATTATTCCTTTATTTCTTCAAACACAAAGCTGCCTATTATTTTGTATAATGTCCCCTCTAGAACAAGTATGAACTTGCTGCCTGAAACAGTTGTAAAAATTCATAATTTGAACAATAATATAGTAGCTGTAAAAGAAGCGAGTGGGAGCATTTCACAAATAGCTCACCTTTGTTCCATTAAACCAAAATCATTGTTTGTTTTTTCTGGCAATGATGATCAAACCTTACCTATTATGTCACTTGGTGCAAATGGTGTAATCTCTGTTTTTTCAAATTCTTACCCAAAACAGATGAAACAAATTGTAGATAGTTATTTGAACAAAAATTATGACAAGAGTCTTGTCTTCCATAACAAATATCTCAAAATGATGAATGATCTTTTTATTGAAACTAACCCTGCTCCAATTAAATATGTTATGAGCAAATTAGGATATTGTGAAAATAAATTAAGATTACCACTAGGTTCAATCTCAGATAAAAGTAAAGAAATATTAAATAGGTCTATGTTAGAGATTAAATAAGAATGAAGAAATTAAAATTCGGTGTAATAGGATTTACTGGAAAATTAGGAAAAGAAGTAGTCAATCTTTTTCAAGAAAAAGGTTATAAGCTTGTTCTTAAAGTAAACAGAAAAATAAATGAACAGCTAGAAAAACCAGATGTAATTATTGAGTGTGGCTTATCAAATACTGTAGATCAATCAATTAAACTTTCGGAAAAATTATTAGTCCCAATAGTAGTAGCAACCACAGGCCTATCACCAGACCAAATTAAAGGATTAAAGCATTTGTCTAACTATGTCCCTGTTATTTTGAGCAGTAATTATTCTTTCGGAATTCAGGTTTTATTAAAACTTGTTGAAGAAAGCAGTAAAAAATTAAAGGACTGGGATGTGGAAATATCCGAAGTGCATCATAGATTTAAGAAAGACAAACCGTCCGGTACTGCGAAAATGATTAAAGATTTAGTTCATCGCAAAGATGTTCAGGTTAATTCTTCCAGATTAGGTAATGTGCAGGGTGAACATACAATTAAATATGGAGGATTAGGCGAGGTACTATCTATATCACATAGTGCAACTTCCAGAAAAACTTTTGCCGAAGGTATACTGAAAAGCGTAAATTATATTTTAAAGAAGAAAAAAGGCTTATTTTCTTTTAAAGATGTAGTTGAAAATAAAAAATAAAAAGGCTTATTATGGATTCCTATGAAATAATAAAATATATATCAGATTCAGAGAAAAAAACGCCATTGAAAGTTTATTTAAATGGTGAATTGGATAAAATAGATTTTTCAAAATTAGATTATTATGGAAATGAAATCTCCGGTATTTTATTTTGTGAATTTGATGAATTTGATGGTTTTCATTCTACTAACAAAAAATTTATAAAAAAATATAGAATTGAAAACGACAGAAGAAACTCTGCTATTCCTTTAGCTGATTTAACAAAATACAATGCAAGAATAGAACCAGGTTCATTTATTAGAGATTTAGTTGAAATTGGAGATAACTGTGTAATTATGATGGGATCAGTTCTAAATATTGGAGCAATTATTGGTAAAAATACTATGATAGATATGAATGTTGTTGTTGGTGGAAGAGCTATAGTAGGTGATAACTGTCACATAGGTGCAGGTACTGTTTTAGCGGGTGTAGTAGAGCCTCCAAGTGCAGATCCTGTAATTATAGAAGATAATGTTCTAATAGGAGCCAACGCTGTTATTTTGGAAGGTGTAAAAGTAGGCAAAGGGTCTGTAATAGCTGCCGGTTCAGTCGTTATTGAAAATGTAGAACCTGATTCAGTTATGGTGGGTGTCCCCGCTCGAAAAATTAAAACTGTAGATGAAAAAACAAAAAGCAAAACTCAGTTGATGGAATCACTGAGAACTCTTAAAAAATAAAAATTAATAATGTCATATCGAAGAAGCGGAGCGACTGAGATATCTTTTATGCATAAATTTTTATGAAAGATTTCTTTCCCGCTTTTGGCGGGATCGAAATGACAAACAAGGTAATAGATATTGCAAATTATTGTACAAAAATACGGGGGAAGCAGTGTTGCGGATTTTGTTAAAATAAAACTCATCGCAAAAAAAATTTCTGAAGTTACTAAAAAAGATACAGGTGTCGTTGTAGTTGTTTCAGCAATGGGTAAAACGACAAATCAATTTATTGAAATGGCAAAAAACATTTCTGAAAATCCACCCAGAAGAGAAATGGATATGCTGCTTAGCACCGGTGAAAGAATTACTATGTCTTTACTTTGTATGGCATTGAATGAATTGGGAATAGATTCTATTTCATTAACTGGTTCACAATGCGGAATTATAACTGATGACAGACACAATAATGCAAGAGTAATTGAAGTTAGACCATTTCGTGTACAAGATGAATTAGCTAAAAATAAAGTAGTAGTTGTTGGTGGATTTCAAGGTGTAAGTTATAAAAGGGACATAACAACTTTAGGCAGGGGAGGCTCAGATACAACTGCTGTTGCTTTAGCAGCAGCTTTAAATGCTGAAAGATGTGAAATATATTCAGATATTGATGGTGTTTATTCAGCAGATCCGTCATTAGTTGAAAATGCAAAACACTTAAAAGAGATTTCATATCAGCAAATGCAGGAGATGAGCAGTAATGGTGCCGTTGTACTTAACTCACAGGCAGTACAATTTGCCAAAGAAAAAAATATTGCAATCTATGCTCGCAGTACTTTTAAACCTGGTAATGAAACTGTAGTCAGAAATTTTCCCTCCGGTAAATCTAAAGGAGTTTTTGCAGTTGTTTATGAAAATAACATCATAAAAGTTTTATTTAATTCTAAATCAGAAAAATCTTTTAACGATTTGTTGAATAATTTAGAGCAAGGGCAGATTCAAATTAAAGAGCTAAATTATTATTTATTTGGGAACAATCTTTCTGCCTCATTTTTAATTTCACCAAAAGATCATTACAACTGGGGGAAATTAGAACATAATTTGAGAGAAATTTATAAAGATGAACTTATCTTTGAAAAAGATTATTCAACTCTTTCATTAATTGGTGAAGGATTAAATAAAGACAACACTGTCTTAATTGAATCGAAAAAAATACTTAGAGAAAACAAAATTAATATTTTTGGAATTTCAACAACATCATATAGGATTTCAATTCTAGTAAACAAAGAACAACTTGAACAAAGTATCAACCTTTGTCATAAAAATTGGATAGAAAATGAGTAATGTAATTGTCTCAAAATGGACTTAATGTCAAATAGATAATTATTTTTCCTTTAAATTGTTTCATTGTTTCAAAAAAAACAAACAATATTTAAACGGCATATGAATTGCTAAATATAATGTGTTGATCCATATATAGCACTTAATATTGCTGGGAAAATTCACAGAACTTAAGAGTTCAGGAGGGCGATTTTTTCTCAGCAATTTTCATTTTAAAACAATTCCAAATTTGTCATTGCAAGTCCTTAGAACGAAGCAACCTATATTTCTATTTGCAATTTTAACAGATGGCTACACTTGGCAGAATCTTTTGTGATGACAAAAATTTTATAAATTAATCTAAAGAAGAGAAGTAAACACAATTCTTAGGTATTTCCGGTCTGACTAATACAGTTTCTTCTTTTAACATTAATACTTTTCCTGGAGCCATTCCTTTCTTCTTTACAACATATTTCTTTTGTGCAAATGAAACAGGTACAAGCCCTGCAGTTTTTGCTTTACTATGAAATGCGGCAATAGAAGCAGTAGTTTTAATTAGTGATTTACTTGGGTTTTCTTTTGTGTTTTCAATTCTTAAAATTACATGTGAACCTGGAAGACCTCTGACATGAAACCAAATATCGTTCTGCTTTGCAAATTTAGTTGTAAGTAAGTCGTTTGTCTTACCGTCTTTTCCTACATAAACATAATACTTATCATCAATTAAATAAGTCTTAAATTTTGATGTAATATTTCCTTTTACATCCTTTTTTATATCTTTTTTTAAATTTAATTCATTCATTAGTAATTCTAACTCTTTTGAGTCATTAATTGATTTTATTTTATTTTCAATTATTTTTAAAAAAGAAAATCTTTTTTGAGCAATATCAAATTCTTCTTTAGCTTTTTTAAATCTAATCTTCTCTCCACGAGATCTTGTATAGTAGTTATCTATATTTTGTTTAGGTAATAATTTTGGATCCAATTTGATTTCAATTTTTACATTATCAAAATCATCCAGTATAATTTTATCCATTCCTTTCTTTAGCGAACTAATATTTGTTAGCAGAATGTCAGCAATATTTTTATATCTCTCTGACTGCTCACCTTTATCTAATAATACCTTCAATCTATTAAGCTTTGATGATATAAAATCTTTTTCTTTGATTAAATATTTATCAATAATTTTTTTACTATTTACAAACCTATCGAAATATCTTTTCTTTTTAATTAAAAAATTTAATGCTTCCTGATAAGTCCTAAATGTTTGTTTTTTACTATCTAAAAAAGATTTGAATTTTATTGAAGCTAATTTGACCATAAAATTGTAGTCGTCAATAAAACAAGCTATTTCATCATGTTTTATTTCATATAAAATATCTATTAATAACTGAGAAGATAAAATAATGATATTGTTATTTCTTATTCTATATTCTTGAATAATATCTTTATTAATTATTGGGTAATCATTTTTAAGTAGCGAGATTTCTTTTCCATTATACTTGACTATAAAATCCAACTCTCTAAAATCAGAAATGAAATTTATATCCTTTAATTCTTCGGCAAACTTGCTAATAACTTCTTCTTCAATTTTTTTGAATGTCTCTATATGGTCATCAAAGGCAAAATAGACATTAGTGTATTTACCTCGAATAGAAAAATAAAGGGAATAATCTTTTGATTTTATTCTTATTATTCTATCATTCTCAGCTATTCCAAACGCAAGTAACTTTGATGTATTGAAATTGTTAAAAATATTAATAGTATTTTTTTTAGCTCGAGAAAAATTATCTCTTAAAACTAAATATGGATCGCCAGGGTTTGTAGATATTTCTAAATGAATTTCATCATCATCTTTTTTAAAACAAATTATTAAAATATCTTTGAACTGAGAAAAAATTGAATCAAAGAAATAACCCCTAAGCTGGTTGTTCAATTCAATAATTTCTCTATTTAGATAAAAATAATTTTTATACATATCTTAAAAAATAAAATTCCCCAAATCATTTATAATAAAATGGGGGATAAATTAAAAATATTATTGAACCCAGATTTTCCATTGGAAAATCTGCCCTCTGGGCCGACAATTTGTAAGTAAATAAAGATCATATACTTAGTTACTCATCTT
>PFVA01000004.1 GCA_002790365.1 Ignavibacteriales bacterium CG_4_9_14_3_um_filter_30_11 | reverse complement strand
GCGGGAGTAAACTCTTCTTTAACTTTCCCTTTTTCATCAAATTTATAATCCATTTTAACGAGTGAGAATCGCCAATCTTCATCATTTGGCGAAACGAAAGCTACAAGCGCGGCATCCTTCATTTCACCGCCGCGACTGCCGTTCAAATACCTTGCAATAAAATTCCTCTGCATAGTTCGCGCACGCTCTATTGATTTTACTTTCGCTAAGCGAACAATAAGAATATCAATCTTATGATTACCATCTGAATATTTTCCTATTCTCTCCATCGAACTGACATATTGTTCGAAAGCATCGTAAATAATATTTCCTTTGTAACTAAGGGGTGCAGTTTCGTAAGAGTTTAAGAGGTTTTTAATAAAATTTATGAACCGGCTCTTATCAAAAGGATTTTCAAAAGTATCTTTAATTATTTGGCGGGCTTGAAATTTATCCATTACTTTTTATATCGGCTTTTGCGTGGTAATTGTTTTTTAGCTTTTGGAATTTTTAGAAAGTTTTCTTTTGTAACAATAGACTTACCAAGCTTTTTCTCCAATTCTTTTCTTGCGTTGCCGGCAATATTACCGCCGGCTTTAGCGTCTTCTTTCAACTTTGGCACACCTTTAGAATCTTCGGTGCGATGTATTTCGGTTGTGGCTCTTTCACCAAGCATTGAAAAGATAAGCTCGAAGTCATCCATGTGGTCACGAAGGTTTTCACATTTCAAACCTTTCAACTTTTTATATTGGTTAGGCGTTACACCGAAAGTGGCTTTCGATATTTCCGCTGTGAGAATTTCATAATCTTTTTTTTCTTCAGCTCCCCGTTTCTGCCATTCGTCAGTTAATTCTTCGCGGATTGCAATTCCACGCATCCGTTTCTCTATCCAATCATCGGGATACCCTTTTAGCTTGTAGAGAATTCTAGTCCGCTTTGTAGCTAATTCGGGATTTTCAATTTCTTGAACACGTTCATAACCAACTTTTGCTAACCATCTTTTAAATGGTTCAGCTTTAGGAGAGGGAATAGATTGGATGATTCGGAAGATACCTTCGGTATCAGAACAATCAGTAGCATATTTTTTTCCATCTGTAGATTGTAATTTCAGTTGTCGACAAAATGTCGACAACTCAACTTCATCTTCATCTTTAACACGGATTTTCATTTTGTACCAGTAATCCCGGGGATTATCGCTATCGGTCAACGCCGCCACTACATCAACAACCGAAAACCACCATTCGTTGTTATAAAGTGTTTTCCGAATTTCTTTACCTTTGAATAAGGCAATTTTGGTGTTATCCACTTTTATCCTCACATTAAATACATTGATAAAATAACTTCCCGCTTCCCAAAGACAGCCGGATTATTTTCTGCATAATGACTTTCGAGCAGCCGTTCGGGTATTTGTGTTTGAAGGATTGCTAATACCCTAAACGGATTTTGTGTATCGTTTCCTAAATTGTTAAGAGCTTTCAATGTTTCTTTAGTTGTCTGCTTAGGTAATCCGCCTTCCTCAAGCTGTAATAATACTTTTTTAAGATAAAGTTCCTGATCATCCGTTAGCTGCATTGTGTTTTTAAATGCTGCTTTTAAAATTGCACGAATACCGAGCGCACTATCTCTCCCTCTTCGAATTTCAGGTACAATTATATCTTCTATCGTTGCATCTAAAAAAGCATTTTTATTTTTGTCCAACAATTCATAGAAATGCTCGGAAAGTTGTTGTTTCTTATCTTCCTTTGAACTTTCCAACAATTTA
>PFVA01000180.1 GCA_002790365.1 Ignavibacteriales bacterium CG_4_9_14_3_um_filter_30_11 | reverse complement strand
TGCCTGTGGAGAATTATCTGCAATATTTTTTGTTACATCTTTTACAATTTTTGTGTTAGATGCAAGTAAATCATCTCTACTCATACCTGGTTTACGAGGAAGACCGGCAGTAATAATTACTAAATCTGAATTTGCTGTTTCAGCATAACTATTTGTACCTTTTATTTTAGTATCAAATAATTCAACAGGAGCACTTTCCCAAATGTCTAACGCTTTACCTTGTGGAATTCCTTCGAGAATATCCAATAAAACAATTTCATTACAAAGATGTTTTTCGGCTAATCTTTGAACAGTTGTAGCCCCAACATTCCCTGCACCAACTACAGTAATTTTTTTCATACAAAATCCTTAAAAATTATAGAAAACAAGATAAAAATTATTCTTTGAAAAATTGAAATAAAAGTAAAATATTTTACAAAATAATTTATCTAATTTTGAAATAGGATTATACATAATTAAGTTTAAAAGGAATTAATAATTAATTTTAATCAAAAATAAAATTTGGAGCAGAAAAATGGCTAGGAAAAAATTAGCACTAATCGGGGGCGGCCAGATCGGGGGAGTTTTAGCCCAAATCATTGCTTCTAAGCAATTAGGGGATGTTGTAATGTTTGATGTTGTTGAGGACTTACCTCAGGGTAAAACTCTTGATATAGCAGAAGCATCACGCATCAGCGGATTTGATGCAAAAGTTACCGGAACAAATGATTATAAAGATATTGCCGGCTCTGATATCGTAATCATAACAGCAGGTATACCAAGAAAACCAGGTATGAGTAGAGACGATCTGCTAATAACAAATGCTAATATTATGAAAAGTGTTGCAGAAGGTGTAAAGAAATATGCACCCAATTCAATTGTAATTATAATTTCAAATCCTTTGGACGCAATGGTAACATTATTTCAAAAGGTTAGCGGATTCCCGACCAATAAAGTAATGGGCCAAGCCGGAATGTTGGATTCTTCAAGGTTCTCTTCTTTTATAGCCTGGGAATTAGGAGTCTCAGTAAAGGATGTAAATGCTATGGTCCTTGGTGGACACGGAGACACGATGGTTCCATTGGTACGCTATGCAAATGTTAATGGCGTGCCTGTAATGGAAATGCTTGAAAGAAAGTACAAAGACAAAACAAAAGCTGAAAAAGTTATGAAAGCTATGGTTGATAGGACTAAACAAGCAGGTGGTGAAGTTGTTAAATTACTTAAAACCGGTTCGGCTTTCTTTTCTCCAGCAGCATCCGCAGTGGCGATGGCACAATCTATATTAGATGATGAAAAAAGAGTTATTGCAACCTGCTGTTATCTAAATGGAGAATACGGAGTCAAAAATTACTACCTAGGTGTTCCTGCAATATTAGGTGAGAAAGGAGTAGAAAAAGTAATAGAACTTTCTCTGGATAAAGATGAACAAGCAGCTTTGGATAATTCTATTAAAGCCGTTAAAAATCTTACTAAAGAGATGGCTAATTTAGGTTTCTGATTTAATTAAAATACTTTTAAAGTGAAAAAGCCGGGTTTATTCCCCGGCTTTTCTTAACTTTCCTGACTTGAGCAAACAAAAAAAGTGGGGTTGAAAATATTTGAATTTGGTATAAAATCCCTATTTTAGAAATGCTTTGTCATACTAAGGAGCATTTTCATTCTTGTTACACATTCGCACTACAAAAACATCATCAAAAAAGATTGCTGTTCAAATCGTTAAATATGAAAAACGAAGACTAATTGTAGTCAAGCATATCGG
>PFVA01000229.1 GCA_002790365.1 Ignavibacteriales bacterium CG_4_9_14_3_um_filter_30_11 | reverse complement strand
AAATTATTTTACAGACCCATGTTATTCCATGACCAAATACCATAAGTAATTTCTTTGGGTAATTTATATCCACATTGTTTTAAAGTTAATATTATATTACCTCTGTGGTGGGATTCATGGGAAATTATATAGCCTAAAAAAGCAACAACTCCTCTTTTAAATCCTTTAAGATTACCATTTTTATCAGTATACTTCTCTAACCATTTTTCAATTGCTAAACCTGAACTCACTAAATTTTGTTTTAATAATTCCTTTTTAATATTCTCCTTTAAACTAATAATGGTTTGTTCTCTATAGATATCTTTGGCACTTTCTTTAAGTCTGTAAAGTCTTACATTATGTAAATGTGCAAATTGCTTTGCCGGAGTTCCTCCTCCCCTGCTTGACAAAGTAAAATTCAGTGCTTCAGGACTTATCCCATCAAGAAGCATTAAATTTACTCTATTATTTATATTCCAAGTATCAATTATCTGTTTTATCATTAAATACTCAATCTATTTGTCAATAATTAGTTAAAATAAGTAAATAACCTAAATTTTAAAACCTATAAAAATCTACCATTATCAAATATTTTATTAGGTTATCATAATATTAGTATTTATATTAGACATCCGAAATTAAGTCGGATTGTTATTAATTTATATTTAGAGGTTCTTAAGTGAGTACTAAGTTATTTATAGGTTCGCTGCCTTGGTCAATAGATGATCAAAAATTGCAAGATACTTTTGAGAGATACGGAAATGTAGTTTCTGCAAAAGTAATAACAGATCGTGAAACAAGAAGATCAAGAGGTTTTGGTTTCATCGAGATGGAATCTGCTTCCGAAGCAAAAGATGCAATTAAAGCATTGAATGAATCGGAATTAGAAGGAAGAACTATTATTGTTAATGAAGCTAAACCGCGTAATTAGATAATAGATTATTTTATTCTTATAAGGCGTCTTTTTTTAGATGCCTTTTTTTTTACCCTTATGTTATATTTTTCCAGTTAGTAACTAAATTTTATTCTCTTTAGTTTTAAATAATTAAAAGTTTCAAATTTATTTACCATTCAATGCAAGATTTTAAGATATTAACCCAACCCAATGATGTTACTTGTGGACCGACAAGTCTGCATGCTATTTACAGATATTATGGGGATAAAATTTCTCTTAAAAAAATAATAGAGGAAGTTGAATATATAAAGTCCGGTGGAACTTTAGGAGTTTTGCTTGGATGCCATGCCTTGCGAAGAGGTTATAAAGTGACAATGTATACTTTTGATCTTAAGATTTTTGATCCCACTTGGTTTGCTAACAAAAAAATAATACCCATAAAATTGGAACAACAATTAAAAGTTAAAAAGACAAAACAAATAAAAGAAATTACAGGTGCTTATTTAAAATATTTTGCTTTGAATGGAGAAATTCATTTTGAAGTTCTTACTCGTTCTCTATTAAAAAAATATTTTGCAAAAAAAACACCAATTTTAACAGGTTTAAGTGCTACATATTTATATAATGTAATGAGAGAATATACAGATAGTAATAATAAATCTATTGAAAATGATATTATGGGTGAACCTATGGGACATTTTGTTGTTCTAAAGGGATTTGAAAACGATGATGAACACATAATTGTAGCTGATCCTTATAAGACAAATCCTATTTCAAATAAGAATTATTATATTGTTAACACACAAAGGCTACTTAATTCAATTATGCTTGCTGTAGTTACTTTTGATGCTAATTTATTAGTTATTGAACCAA
>PFVA01000173.1 GCA_002790365.1 Ignavibacteriales bacterium CG_4_9_14_3_um_filter_30_11 | reverse complement strand
TTAAAAAAAGTAACATCATTTTTTAAGTTGTCGTAATTCAATCCACCTGATATTTCAATTCTATTCATTAATCCAAGTCCAGCCGGATTAAAATACATAGCGGAAGCATCGTCACTTAATCCGATATAACTATTTCCCATTCCCAATGCTCTTGCACCAACACCCAATCCAGATTCACCTAATCTTAAAACATCAGGTATTCCTTGAGAATAAAAGTTTGTTGTTAAAAATAAAATTGAAATGATAAATGACTTAAAAAAAATCTTTTTCATCTCCCTTTCCCTTTAGAATTATTTCTGCTGACATTATTATTTCTAACATTTTTATTAGAGGTATTGTTCTTTGTTTGTTGACTTTTAATTAATGTAATTGTATTCGGTTTACCAATTGGACTTATAATAGGTAAAGGAATACTTGGTGGAACAGTTGGGCATCCTGGTACAGCTATTGGCTCTAATGGAATAATATTTATGTCAGTCATATTAAATTATCTTCTTTTTCTTGTATTAGTTGTTTTGCTAAGTTTTGAATGACTTGGTCTTGTATAAGTTTTATTAGGTCTATTTGAAGGAGAAGGGGAATAACTTCTCGGTGTTGGCCTTGTTGGTGTGTTGCGGTTGTAAGTTTTCCTTGGTTCTCGTCTTGGAGTTGGTTTATAAGTTCTAGGTTGTCTTTTAGTTTTAGGCTTATTATTTCTAACTCTTGGTCGATTATTATCCCTTATTTTCCTTGGATCGTTTTTTGTTTTTCTGGTTCTATCAATGTTTCTGGTTTTTGTAGGATAATTTTTATTATCTCTGTTTCTAACAGAACCTGGATTATTATTTCTGGTGCGGACATCTCTGTTTGTATATGTTTTTCCTCTTATACCTGAGTTGTTTCTTAATTTATAACCTGCATTATTTCTTTGTTTATATTTATTATATCCATAAAAATAACCATAGTTGTTGTAACCGTAATTATAAAAATAATTATGGTAATAATTTACTCCATAATAATTAGGATAGTAAAAATAATTATCTGGATAACAAAATATTGAATAAGGATCCCAACAATAGTAATATGGATCAAAATAATAGGATGTGTATCTATATGAATAATACGGATAAGTTCTATATCTATACATATTACCTAATCTTGGATATAGATATCCTAAACTTAAACTAATGTTATAATTAGGATCCCCATCGTCATAGTAGTAATCATTTTCTGTATTTAATGTATCATCAACATCTTCATAATATTCGTCATTGTAATTAGGATCTTCATTTGTTACAATGTCTTTGTCGTCAGGTATACTGTCTTTTACAGCAAGTTGTGTGTAACATCCTGTGACAAAAAATGAAATAGATAAAATAGTTATTAGTGATAAAAATTTAAGATTTTTCATGATAACACTCCTTGTAATTACATTTTTAACCTCAAAAATCTTGCCTAAAAAAAGATAAGGAAATGTTAAATTTTGGAGTGAAAATTAAAAATTTGTGTCTAATTAAGTGTACAAATAGTAGATAAATATCTACAATTTGAAATATTCAAAAAAGGACATTAAAACAGAATAATTAGAAAATATTCTTTATATATTCTAATCTCAATGCTCTATCAGCAGAACTTGCATTAAATTTTTTATTATCTAATAAATCCCTAAGGTCGAATTCAAATGTAAATCCTTGTGCAATACCAAATTTTAGGCCCATATTTAAATATCCACTACCATTTCCAAAAGCTGATGTAATTGCGTTATCGTTTAATGCAAAATTATATTCACAAATTAATGAAAGTTTATTGCCAATTGTCTTTTCAAATCCTACAGAAAGATTTGTGAAATTGTCACCATCTTTAGTTTCTAAAGAATAATTAATTGTTCCGTGTAAACTCAAAAAACCAATAAACGAGAAATTTTTGCTAACTGCTGCATAAAATCCTGGTGATTTAATTGCAAAACGGTTGGTAACATCAGAATATTCCCCTTTCCCTTGTGAATCAAATCCTACAGATATTGCAGGGAATGTATTGGACTCATTTAAAATTCTTGCTCTTAAATTTACTCCCGGGTATTTATACCAATTTATATTTCCTTGACCAATTATATTGGAGCCACCATAAGAAATTCCAAAACTTACATTATCAAAAACACCTACTTCAAGTTTTTCTATTAAAACTCCATTTGGCATAACATCTGTAGTTAATCCTACAAATCCTTTCTCAAGAATACCTGCAGTAGGCATATCTATTAAAGAACGATATTCAAATTTTGCATCAACCCCAGCAGTACCCTGGCAAAATATAATTGATGAGAAAAGGAAGGTGACTAGAAAAATAAAATTGATTTTTTTCATTATTAATTTTTCCTTAAGCTATACATGTGTATTAAAGACGGTTACTAAAAATAAACAAAATAATTATACTTGTGAAAATAATTTTCAGTTAATCAATTTTTATTTCCACCACATTTGGCAGTAAGCTAAACTTAGATAAAATCTCTATATTAACAATTCCAGTATTATTTTCAGCTTTTAAAATAATTTTTCTGTCTTTTCTTAATAATATATTTACTAATTCAATACCTGCTATAAAGTTAATTTGTGAATATACTCTTCTAAATGGAATCTCGATTCCCAAAGAATTTATTGGTTTTATATTTATTTTAGCTATTGAATTATTATCAGGGTTTAGTCTATTTGGGTTAACACAAATTTCAATTTCATAAATATTGAAGAAGAAATAATAAATTAAATAAATTATCAATACTGATAAAATAATTATCGTTATACTTAATGTTGTCATTTATTGTTGAAACTATTTGATATCTTATAAACTATAACAAACTAATCAAAAGTAAATTAACTTTTACTTAGCCTTGTTATTACTGTGTTTTAATAATATATTTTTGGACAAAAAAAATTATGCAAATGCTAAAATATTCTCTTTTATTATTACTTACTTTTATTTCAATTAATTGTTCTAGCTCTATTATTACCAAGCAAGAACCAACTGAAGAAAATATTACAACTAACGAAAACGATAATCCAAAAATTAATGAAAAAAAATCTCTTGAATATTTTATTGATGGCGCAACAGCTGATGCAAAAAAAGAATATGAAAAAGCAATTCAATATTATATACTTGCTGCTCAAATTGCCAAAGATAAAGCAGGAATTTATTATGCAATAGCAAATGATTATTATATATTAAGTAAAATTCCACCGGCGCTACATTACGCAAAAGAAGCCATAGCTCTTGATCCAAAGAATATAGACTATAAAGACCTTTTATCTGCTATTTATTCTTCAGCAAGTCAATTTGATTCAGCTTTAACTGTTTTGAATGAAATAATTGCTATCGATTCAACCAATTTAAATTCATATTACAAACTTGCTAGAATTTATGAAAACTCTCAGCCTTCAAAAGCTATTAAAATTTACAATAAATTAACAGAAAAATTGGGTCTAGATTGGAATGTATTAATTAGAATTGCCGAATTAAATGAAAAGCTTGGAAATTATGAAGAAGCATCCAAAACACTAAATCAGTTGCTTGACATTGATCCGAGTAATGTACAGATACAAAAACTAATGGTACAATTATTTGTTAGACAAAAAAAATATGATGAAGCAATAAAAATAATTAACTCAGTTTTGGAATTAATACCTGATGACATAGAAGCTCACCAAATAAAAGCTCAAGTTTATATCGAACAAGATAAATGGAAAGAAGCGTCAAAAGAATTTGAATTTATTTTATCTAATCCATCCGTTTCATTAGAAAATAAAATTAATACCGCCGGTACTTATTTTAACATGGCTTTAAAAGATAGCACTCTTTTTCCATTTGCCTATTCACTTTTTTCAATAATTGATAAAGACACTCTGGATTGGCAGGTTAAATTATACAAAGGTGCAATTGATGTATCAATGTATCGTGATTCACTTGCAACAATTGAATTTAAAAAAGTAATTGAATTGGCTAAATGGAATCCTGATGGTTGGATCAGACTTGGAGGATTATATTTTGATAACAGAAAATATGACGAAGCAATAAAATTTATGGGTCAAGCTATTAAACAATTTCCCCAAAATTTTGCTGTTAATTTAATAATGGGTCTATCTTATGCACAGAGTAATAAAAACGAAGAAGCTTTACCCTTTTTAGAAAAATCAGTACAATTAAATCCAAATGATATTAATGCACTATCAGGGTATTCTTTTACATTAAGGCAATTAGGAAAAAATGATGATGCTGTTTACTACTTAAAAAAAGCACTTCTAATTGTTCCTGATGATGTAAATTTACTTGGCACTTTAGGTCTTATTTATAATGAACAAAATAAAATGGCTCTAAGTGATAGTGTGTATGAAAGTGCTTTGAAAATTGATTCAATGAATTCCCTTGTTAATAATAATTATGCATATTCACTTTCAGAAAGGGGAATTGAATTAGAAAGAGCTTTAAAAATGGTAAAAATAGCTATAACCCAAGATTCATTAAATGCATCATACTTAGATACAATTGGGTGGGTTTATTTTAAATTGAATGAATTTGATTTGGCAAAAAAATATTTAAAAAAAGCAATTGAAGTTGGAGGAGAAAGTGCAACTATGCTCGACCATTTAGGTGATATTGAATATAATTTAAATAACCAAAAAGAATCTATTAAACTTTGGGAAAAAGCATTAATTTTGGATCCAAAGAACGAATCTATTAAAAAGAAAATTAAAACAGGTAAAATTTGAATAAAATAAAAATTCTATTTTCTGTATTTGTAATAATATCTGTAATTATTATTTCAGGTTGTGTCCCAACAGAAATTATAAAAGATAAATCATCTCTTTCATCTGAAAGATTAATTAAAAGCCTAGAAGCTAATAGAAGAAAGATTATAAACTTTGAAGGCACAGGTTCACTAACAGTTATTTCAAATCAATTAAACACAAGTACTTCATTCAAAGTTACTTTAATTAAACCTGATTCAATTTCACTTATGATTATGGGTCCATTTGGGATTGAACTTGCACAAAGTTTGGTAACAAAAGATGATTTTAAGTTCTATGATGTATTACACAATACTTTGTTTGTGGGTTCAACAAATGAACATGTCCTAAAAGATATTTTTAGAATTAATTTACCTTTTTCTGATCTAATGGATGCTTTTATTGGCGCTGTTAATTTGACTTCTCATCTATATAAAGAACCAAATTCTTATTCTGCATTAGATGATGTTTATAATTTAACTTATTTAGATTCATTAAAAAATCTTTTAACTAATTATACTATAGATATGAAACAACTTGGGATTATCAATTATAAACTTTCTGATATTAATGGTAATTTAATTTTAGCAGGTCAATATTCAGAATTCAAAATGATAGAAAATGTAGCGGTACCGTTTAATATAAATGTTCAAAACAAAACAGAAAACCAAGAAGTGAAGATACATTATAAAAAAGTTGTAACTAATTTAGATGAAATTTCAATAAATTTTAATATTCCCGATGATGCAAAAATTCTTAGATGGTAATTAAGAGTAAATATAAACTCCTAATTTTAATTCTGCTGTCATTTAGTTTTTTAGGAATTGCTCAGCAACAAAAAATTAAGCAGAAAAAAGAAGAACTTTCTGAGATTAAAAAAGAAATACTTTCACTAGAAATCCAGTACAAGCAGAAAACTTCCAAAGAAAAAAAATCCTACGCCTCCTTTCAAAATATTAACAGACAAAATTTTCTTTTAAATAAACTGATAATAAATTTAAAAAAACAAGAAAATGATAAAGAAATTCAAATAATTTTAACCAAAAGAGAAATATCTGATTTGAAAGCTGAGATTAAATTATTGAGGGAAAATTATACAAAATATATAATTTCTATTTATAAATACGGCGAGCAAAACGAGTGGAGCATCTTTCTTGATCTTTCATCAATGCAAAAACTTTTTTTAAGGTATAAATATTTAAAAGAATTCAGCAAAAGGAGAGAACAGGATTTATCAAAACTAAAATCATCAAAAGAAGAATTAGAAAAATTAAATTTGAGGCTGGAAGTTGAAAAAAAAGAAAAACAATTACTTGTTAAAGAAAAACAACAGGAAGAAAAAGATTTATCGGCCAAGCTAAGAGAGAGTAAGAGTTTACTAAATACTATAAGAAAAGATAAAAATGAATTAAAAAAAGAGATAAAAGCTAAAATTGATGCAAAAGAAAAAATAGCTGGTTTAATTTCAAAATTAATTGAAGCTGAAAAGAAAAGGGAAGAAGAAAGACTAGCCAGATTAAAAAATAATAAAACCAAAACTAAAGTTACCCAACCTGAAGAAATTGATTATGATATTGATCTAACAACAACTGATTTTTCATCCTTTTCGACCTTAAAAGGAAGAATGCGTTGGCCAATAAATAGAGGAACAATATTTAAAAAGTTTGGACAAAACAGAAATGAAAAACTAAAAACAGTTACTGTAAATCATGGAATTGATATAAAGGTAAATTCTTCGCTTGAAGTAAAATCAGTTGCAGAGGGTGTAGTATCAGCTATTGATTGGATACCAGGCTATGGAAGTGTTGTAATTGTTTCGCATAAGGGCGATTTTAGAACGGTTTATAGTCATATTGAGGAGATCTTTGTAAGTGAAGGCGATAAGTTAGAATTTAATTCCGGAATTGGAAAAGTTGGAGAAAGTTTGGAGGGATTTATCTTACATTTTGAAATATGGAAATCTAGAGATAATCAAAATCCGGAAATTTGGCTGGCAAAAAAATAATTAATGAGAAATCTTATTTTAAAGTATAAAACCCAGATTAAAAATTTTTCCTCTCTCTCAATTTTAAATTTTTCAAATTTTATCTTTTCATTTATTACATTTCCATATATTGTTAGGGTAATTGGTGTTGAAAAATTTGGGTTAATTAATTTTGCTGCAGCATTTGTAGCATACTTTGGTCTAATAACAGATTATGGATTTTCTTGGTCAGCAACACAACTTATTTCATTAAATCGTAACGAAAAGATTGAACTAGATAAAAACTATTCCACTGTTATTTCAATTAAAGTATTATTAATTATTCTTAGTACAATTCTTTTATCTATAATTATTTTTTCAATTGATTTTTTTAGAAGTGATTTTCAACTGTATTATTTATCATTTTTATTTGTGATAGGTGTAACTTTATTCCCTAATTGGTTTTTCCAGGGAATTGAAAAAATGGGATACATTGCAACAATTACAATTATTTTTAGAGTTTTATCTGTTATTGCAATTTTTGTTTTTATTACACAGCCATCGGATTATCTTTTACTTGTTGGAATAAATGGATTTACAACCCTAATAATTGGTTTGTTTGCCATGGTTTTTATCCAATGGAAATTTAAAATTAAATTTATTATACCAAATCTAAAAGAAGTAAAAGTGTATCTAAATTATAGTTGGGATTATTTTATCACCAATATTGGAATTAGTTTTTATACTAACACCAATACATTTATTTTGGGATTATTTGCTTCAAATAATATAGTTGGTTATTGGGCAGCTGCTGATAAAATTCGTAATGCAATTACAATGGTTTACAGTACTTTCAATCAAACACTATTTCCATATTTAACAAAATTATTAAATGATAATATTAAAGAAGCTCTTAGGAAGGTAAAAAAAATAATTAGATATGGTGGAGTTTTAACTCTAGTATTTTCTTTTATTATCTTTTTATTTAGTGAAGAAATATGTTTGCTTATTCTAGGTTCAAGTTATCAAAATTCAATTCTGATTCTTCAAATAATTTGTTGGCTGCCTTTCCTTATCTATTTAAGTAATATCTTTGGCATTCAACTAATGTTAAATTTAGGTTTTAAAAGAGCATTTGCAAAAATTATAATTGTAGCTGCAGTTTATAATTTAATATTCTCATTTATTTTAGTTCCAATTTATTTTGCAATTGGGACTGCAATTGCAGTAACAATTACAGAGGTTTTTGTTACATTAGCTACATATGTGTTTCTAAAAAAGAAAAGCTACTTAGTCTAATTAGTCTAAAACTAAACTTAACATATATGAAATATGATTACCTAATTGTCGGGGCAGGGTTTTCAGGTAGTGTATTAGCTGAACGAATTGCTTCACAATTAAATAAAAAAGTATTAATTGTAGAAAAAAGAAATCATATTGGTGGTAATGCCTTTGATGAATATGATAAACATGGAATTTTAGTACACAAATACGGACCGCATATATTTCATACAAACAGCAAAAAAGTTTTTGATTATCTTTCTCAATTTACCGAATGGAGAAAATACGAACATAAGGTTTTGGCAAAATTGAATAATGAATTTTATCCAGTACCAATTAATAGAAATACTATAAATAAATTATACAATAAAAACTTTACTTCTAATAGTGAAGTAGAAAAATTTTATAATCAAGTAAAAGAAAAAAGAAGTCCAATTTTGAATTCCGAAGCTATTATAGTTAATAAAGTTGGTAAAGATCTATTTGAAAAATTTTTTAGGAATTATACAAAAAAACAATGGAATTTGGAGCCAAAAGAATTATCTCCTACGGTTTGCGGAAGAATACCGGTTAGAACAAATACAGATGACAGATATTTTACGGATAAATATCAATTTATGCCAAAGGAAGGATATACTTATTTATTTGAAAATTTATTACAACATAAAAATATTACACTCTTATTAGGAACAGATTATAAAGCAATTTTAGATAAATATAAATATGATAAAATTATCTATACAGGTCCAATTGATTATTTTTTTGATTATAAATATAGGAAGCTGCCTTATAGGTCAATCAGATTTGAATGGAAAAATTATAAAAAAGAATATCATCAAAAAGTGGCAGTAGTTAACCATGTTGGTGATGAAAAATTTACTCGAGTTTGTGAATACAAACATCTAACTGGACAAGAAAAAAAACACACAACACTCAGTTATGAATTTTCTTTGAAAGATGGTGAACCATTTTATCCTGTGCCGACAGATAGTAATTCTAAATTATATTTAAGTTATAAAAAAGAAGCTAAAAAATTAAAAAACATAATATTTTGTGGTAGATTAGCAGAATATCAATATTATAATATGGACCAAGTTGTTGCAAATAGTTTAAAAATATTTTCAAAAATTATAAGTAAATGAAAACTCCTTTAGTTTCTATAAATATTTTATCTCATAACAGAAAAAACTGTTTAAAACAAACATTGAATAAAGTGTTCGAGCAAAATTATAAAAATATAGAAGTTATTGTCGTAGATAATAATTCAAATGATGGTTCAGTAGAAATGATTGAAAAAGAGTTCAACAATGTTGAAGTTATTTATTTAGAAAAAAATATTGGTGCTTCTGCTCTAAATATTAGTTTCAAAAAATCAAAAGGAGAATATATCTTAATATTGGATGATGATAGTTACCCAATTGCAAATACTATTGAAGAAGGTTTGATGTCATTTAAACAAAAAAATAATATTAAAATAGTTTCATTCAATATATTTAATACTAATACAAATAGATCACAAACGGATTATTTTATTGAAAATGAACTCTCTTTTATTGGATGCGGGGTAATGATTAAAAATGATCTATTAAAAATGTTGAATGGGTTTTCTGAACATTATTTTATTTATCACAATGAATTAGATTTATCAATAAGAACTTTGAATCTTGGTTTTAAGATTAAATACTTACCAAATACTGCTGTTATACACGATCAAAAAGGACAGGCAAATATTATTGTATCAAAATTTCGATATAGTAATTACATGAAAAGTTATCTTATTTTTTTTATTAGGAATATATCGTGTAAGTATTCTTGTTTACATATAATAAAATGGATTATAAACAGATTTCTAATTTGTTTTAAGTATCCTTATTTCTTTGTTTTTATTAAATCTCTTGGTTATGTAATAGTAAATTTTAATAGAATTTATAAATCAAAGCAATCAATCAAAAAGAAATATCAAAAATTATATCTAAATAAAATTCCATTTGTTGATAGAGATTATTTCCCAAACTTCAAGAAACCTTCCTTAAAATTATTTTATTGATATATGTCTAAACCAATTTTTGTTATATATATAAATAACACAATTGCTTTCTTATTATTATCTATTTTTAGAATCTTTCTAAAACCAATAAATAATGGTGAAAATTTATTATTTATTAATACCGGCCAAATTGGTGACCTAATTGTTTCATCAATTATCCTTGATAAAATTGATTTATTAAAAAAGAAATATAATAAATGTTATTTCTTATTAAGAAAAGAATACAGAGGATTATTTGAAAATATGGAATCAATTGAATTTATTTATTGGAGTTATAGAAAGTATAAATACAATTTATTTTATAGAATAAAATTTTTATTGATGTTAAGAAAATTGAATTTAATTGTCACTTTTAATTTAACTGCAGCAAGAGGAGTTACTGTTGATGAATTATCATTACTCTCTGGCTCTAAGAATATATATGCATTAAATTCTAATTTCAGATATTTAACAAAATTATTTGGAAAAAAATTAGACCAAATGTACATTAAAATTTTAGCCGAAAATATTTTAAATGAATATGATAAAAATATTGAAGTG
>PFVA01000052.1:12797-13671 GCA_002790365.1 Ignavibacteriales bacterium CG_4_9_14_3_um_filter_30_11 | reverse complement strand
TTTATTTACAACTTAGCACTAAGTACCAGCCTAACTAACGAAAAAATAATCCCATATTTTAAAACAAAAAAAAGGACACAACTTCCATTACATCCTGAGTCGAGGTACTGGTATACCTACACACAAAGACATAAGAAAGTGCGTCCATTTCTGGATGTAGCCTCCTTGCTCGTTCTTACCTGTTTTGAAAATTACCAGTTTTCGAAGAAGAACATAGCAAACGCTATGTTAAAAAAATTATGTTAAATATTTAGTCTACTGTTATCCCTCTCAATTAAATCAAAAATGTATTATTAAATTCTTGCATGGTAACGATTCTTAAATTTCTATATGGGTCTAAAACAAGTAAATCATTATCTGCTGTAATTATGAAATCTGCATCACCGCTCAAGGCAGTTTCCAAAATATAATTATCTTTTAAGTCTCTGCAATCGTTTACTGTTATTTTAATTTCTACAATTTCAACGGCTTTTAGAAATAAAGTTAAAAATTCTTTTATCAAGCTTTGACTTATATGTTTTGCTAATTTAGGCCTTGCAAGAACATCGGCAATTTCTTCTACCTGTATCTCTGATGATATTATTTTAACCTCTTTGTCTAATATTTCCGTAATAAAGACTTGAACCTCTTTGTTAATAAAAACACTAATCCAAATATTAGAATCAATAACAATCTTCATTTATTATTTTTAGATCGATATTTAGAATGTTCTTCTCTTACTGCATCTACTTCAGCAGAAATCTCATCAAACGAGAGATGGATAACTTTTAATGATTTAAAGATATTTTCTAACCTATTCTTCAAAGTCAGCTTATCTAAATATTTTGCTAATTCAATTTTTTCATCGGTGTTAAATTGAAGCACTAAAGATTTT
>PFVA01000052.1:9544-12777 GCA_002790365.1 Ignavibacteriales bacterium CG_4_9_14_3_um_filter_30_11 | reverse complement strand
TATTGTTGCAGACATATTTAGTTCCAATTTATTTATATTATAATTAAAAATATCAATATAACTTTAAGCATTCAATCCCCTTCCTCATAATTCAACAGCATTTATAATAAGACTGTTATGATTTTGCTCTCGTTTAGTGCCAGAATCGAAAATTTTTATGTTTTTTACTTCGTATAAGAGATACTATTCTGGTATATCGTTTTTATGTTCTGCTAATTCAGTAATTATCATAAATTATGCTAGTACAATTTATTATTGTCGTATTTTGGGTAACATTTCGAAAGTGGGATTTAGCGGTTTTAGAATGTCCCCTTACAGCATAATTAACATAACTAAAATTTTATTACAATCAAATAAAAATCTTTTTGATTCTATTTATGTTTTATTTTGGGTTTGCCGGTCTGATATCAATTTCGCTTATCAGAGCATTCTCAGGTAATTTTAATATAACAGAAACAGCTTCAGCTATATCATCGGATTGTAATATTTTTGGGTTTTCCATTCTGTGTCCTGAAAAAAATTCTGTATCAACAGAACCCGGACAAATAGCAGCCACTTTCACTCCAAATTCCCTTACTTCCATCATTAATGAACGGGTAAAACCCATTAGAGCATGCTTAGTTGCAGCATACATTGTACCGGTAACAAAAGAGTTTTTACCGGCAAGTGAAGATATATTTATAATATATCCGCATCTTCTTTCAAGCATTTGGTTTATAACAGCTTTTGTAAAATTATACACACCATAAATATTAACATCCATTTGCTTTTTGAAATCTTCTAAATTGGAATCCACAAATTTTTTGAAGATCCCCATTCCGGCGTTATTTATTAATATATCAATCTTTTTATGATCAGCTAATATTTTATTTATAGAATTATTTACAAATTCTACATCATTTACATCACCGGAATAATATTCACATAAAACATTAAGATTTAAAATTTCATCTTTAACTTTTATTAATGCGTCCACATCTCTTCCGAAAATAATTACATCATTTTTTTCTTGAGCTAATTTTAATGCAATTGCTCTTCCAATACCTCTATTTGCCCCCGTAACTACAGCTAATTTCCTTTCTTGCATTAAATATCTCCTTGAATTGGACGAATAGTTATTTCTTCAGTAACCATATTTCTTTTCTGCAGAAATATCCAGACTAATAATTGAGCAAGACCTTCAGGCTTCATCATCTCATCTGATTTTTTATTTCTTATTTCTTTTGGCCACATTGGAGTTTCAGTTGCACCGGGTAAAATATTTACTACTTTTATATTTTGTCCCCTTACCTCTTCACGAAGAACATTTGTGTAGCCTAATAAACCCATTTTGGAAGCAGTATAAGCTGAGCTTTGTTCAAATACTTTAATTGCAGCAACTGATAAAATATTAATTATCGTACCACCACCGTTTTTAATCATATGAGGAAGGATTTGTTTTATTGTAAAAATAGAACCCAAAAGATTGGTGTTAATTATGTCTTTAATCTCTTGTAAAGAATTGTCCTTTGCTAACTTGAAAGTTGAAACACCTGCATTATTAATTAAACAATTAATCTTATTTGTCAATGTTATTTTTTTAACGGTTTGAACAACATTGGCTGAAGAAGCTACATTACAAGGTAAAATCTCTACTTTTAGTTTTTCTTTTTTTAGGTCTGCGTTAATCTTTTCAAGTCTGCTGATTCTTCTGGAAGAAACAATCACTTTGCATCCAATTCTGGAAAATTCCATTGCAGAAGCTTTACCAATACCGGAACTGGCGCCTGTAATCCAAACACAATTTTTGTTTTTATCTGTCATAAATTTTTATGTGAAATAAGGTCAAGAAATTCAGTACGGGTTCTTGCATCTTCTTTAAATATTCCGTGTACTGCACTTGTTGTTGCAGAGGAATTTTGTTTTTGTACACCACGCATCATCATGCACATATGAAAAGCTTCTGATACAACAGCTACACCTTGTGGTTCAAGATACTCGTTTATAATATCAGCTATTTGCTGCGTCATTCTTTCTTGAACTTGTAATCGACGAGAAAAAACATCTACAATTCTGGGTATTTTACTCAGTCCAACTATTTTTCCATTTGGTATATATGCAATGTGAACTTTTCCGTAAAACGGGAGCATATGATGTTCACATAGTGAATAAAAATCAATATTTTTAACAAGAACCATTTCATCATATTTTTCGTGAAAAATTGCACCGTTAAGTACTTTAGCAATATCTTTTTGATATCCTGAAGTTAAAAATTCATAAGATTTTGCAACTCTTTGAGGAGTTTTTTGTAAACCCTCTCTTTTCGTATCCTCACCTATTTCATTTAAAATATTAGTAACTATTTCTTCTAATCTCTTAATATTCATATCTTTAACCTCTATACTCAAAGTAATTGTTCTCTGTTTCAAAAAGCTTAACAGAATAAAGTGAACCACTTTTTATTTCATTAACAAGTTGTTGCCAAATTGAAATTACAATATTCTCTGATGTCGGGATCACACCTTCCATAAAATCAGTTTCTATATTCAAGTTTTTATGATCCATCTTATTTGTAACTTTTTCTTTTATAATTCTTTTTAATTCTTTTTGATCAATGACGAACCCGGTATCTTTATCTATTTCACCCTTTACAACTACTTCCAACACATAATTATGTCCATGCCAGTTTGGATTACTACATTTACCAAAGATTTTTAGGTTTTCTTCATCAGTAAACTTAGGATTAAAAAGTCGGTGAGCTGCATTAAAAGTTTCTCTTCTGGTTACATATACCATCTTAACTCCGTAATGCTTCTAGTACTTCTTTATTATGACCAGTTACATTTACTTTTGGAAATATTTTTTTCAAATTTCCTTTTTTATCAATTATAAATGTTGAGCGGACAATTCCCATATATTTTCTACCGTACATATTTTTTTCTTGCCAAACACCGTATTTATTAAGGACTACTTTATTTTCGTCAGAAAGTAATATAAAAGGTAAATCATATTTTTCAACAAACTTTCTATGTTTTGCTTCAGAGTCAGCACTTACACCCAATATTACTGCTTTTTCTTTCTTAATCTGACTGTAATCATCTCTAAAATTACAAGCTTCTTTTGTGCATCCCGTAGTATCATCTTTTGGATAAAAATATAGTACAACTTGCTTACCTAAAAAATCTTTTAATGATACTGATTTACCTGACTGATCTTTTAAAGTAAATTGTGGTGCTTTTTTTCCCTCTTTCAAC
>PFVA01000052.1:9116-9524 GCA_002790365.1 Ignavibacteriales bacterium CG_4_9_14_3_um_filter_30_11 | reverse complement strand
CATCACCTGCGTTTTCCAAAACTTCGGCATATTTTATTTTACCTTCAGCATCAATAACAAAAGCAGATCTTTTAGCAACACCCTTAAAATCTAATTTACCCGGCGCAAAAATATCATACAATGCTCCAAAACTAGTTGCTGCTTCTTTATTAAAATCGCTTAATAAAGGGAATGTATAATTGTTTTTTTCAGCCCATAATTTTAATGTAAAAGGACTATCTACACTTATACCAAGAATTTGTGCATTTAAATTTTCATAGCTTTTAAGTTCATCACGGAATGTGCACATTTCTTTTGTGCAAACACCTGTATTTGCTAATGGAAAAAATAATACAACAACCTTTTTACCTTTAAAAGAACTTAATGAAACTCTTTCATTATTAGCATTTAATAAATTGAAATCCGGTG
>PFVA01000052.1:0-9087 GCA_002790365.1 Ignavibacteriales bacterium CG_4_9_14_3_um_filter_30_11 | reverse complement strand
CATGAAAATTAAGCTAATTTTTTAGTATGAATTTGGTTAGAGTGTACTCTTAATGACTAATCTTTAGAAGTATCTAATGATTTAGTACGGATCAAAATTTCAAAAAATAATTTAAAATCTGATAATAAACTCCAAAATGGATAGGAAAATGTAGCTGGTCTATTCCTTTCAAAAAAGAAATGCCCAATCCAGGCAAGCCCATAGCCTGCAACAGGTACTAAAAGCCAATTGAGTAGTGTACCATAAAATATTGCAGCTAATAAAAAAGTTAATACTAAAGTTGTTCCAATAAAATGAAGTGTACGGCAAGTGCTATTTCTATGTTCAGTTAAATAGTAAACATAAAAATCATTGAAAGAATTAAATTTCTTTTTCATAATTATTTGGGTTTTAATTAATTAATTTTTTACTTTTAGTCCAATCTTTAAACCCCGATTCAAGTTCTTCAAATGATTGAATAGCAAACAAAATTGGTTGCAAATGCCAAACATCATAATCTTGATTAATAATTTTTTCAACATCAAAATCTACAACTTCAACTACATCTGATAAAGAATGTTGTACTTCTTCATTGGATGAAAGAATTCCTGCACCATAAATTCTCATACCTGCTGGATTTTTAATTAAACCAAACTCAACAGTAAACCAATGAAATGTTTCAAGAAATTTACTATCCATTCCTTTAGCATTTAAAGCAGCTTCACCAAAGCTTTGGTAAAAGGATGCAAAATTTTTATTTGTAATAAGCGGCATATGACCGAACATATCGTGGAAGCAATCAGGTGCAGGTGTGTAATCTAGTTCATTTTCTTTACGGATATAATCTGTTGAAGGGAAAACTTTTTTTCTTAACAATTCAAAAAAATCATTTGATTCTATTAATCCAGGTACTCGAGCTACTTGCCATCCTGTCGTTTCTGAAAATATTTTACTTAAATCTTTTAAGGCAGGAATTCTATCAGGTGAAAAATTTAATAAATCAATACCATCTAAATATTCCTCACAAGCTCTGCCCGGCAAAAAATTTGTTTGTCTGTTATAAAGAAATTTCCAATTGACATTATCTTCTTGGGGATAATTAGGATAAACTATTTCATCACCAATTGGTACAGAACCAATTAATCTTTGAGGAATACATCTTGGATCTACACCTTCAATAGCAGCTTTTTCATAAGCAGACAAAATCTTGGGATCTTTAACACCATTTTTCATTTATTATTCCTTCTTCAATAGCAAATTAAATTGAGCACAAATTTATATTCTAAGAATTTAGGCTCTTTCTCAGCTCAGGCATTTTGAAAGTATAAATTTGTGATTTTATATATACAAATTCAACACTAATTTTAGAGAACTTTAAATATTTTATATTTCCTAGTTAAATTATGTTAATTTCCTCTTCAAGTGTAATATCAAATTTTTCTTTTACTGATTTTTTTATATTTTGGGCAAAATAGAGTATATCTTTGCCGGTTGCATTTCCATAATTAACTAAAACAAGTGCTTGTTTCTCAAATGAAGCTACATCGCCTGTTCTTTTTCCTTTCCATCCACATTTTTCAATCAACCAGCCTGCTGAAATTTTATAATTGTTAAATTCATTTTTAAAACCTTTTAGATCATCAAATTCATTCTTTAGAGATAAATATTGCTGTTCAGAAATTTCCGGATTTTTAAAAAAGCTTCCGGCATTTCCTAATTTGTTAGGATCGGGTAATTTACTTCTCCTTATGTTGCAAATAATTTCACTTATTTGAGAGATTGAAGGTTTGCTGATCTTTAATCTATCAATTTCATCTTTAACAGGCTGATATGTTAAAATTAAGTTTTCTTTTTTTGATAATTTTAAAGTGACAGAAGTAATTAAAAATTTATTTTTATGTTCTTTTTTAAAAATACTTTCCCTGTAGCCAAATTTACATTTATCAAATATAAAGGATTTGAACTCATTTTTTTGTAGATCAAAACCTTTAAGTTTATAAAATACTTTTTTTAATTCTTGTCCATAGGCACCTATATTTTGAATTGGAGCTGCACCAACAGTCCCGGGTATTAAAGAAAGGTTCTCAATTCCCCAATAATTATTTTTAATTGTATATTTAACAAGCTTATGCCAATTAACGCCTGCACCGGATTTTATAAATACAAAATTTTCATCCTCATCAATATTCTTAATTCCCTGTATTGAATTTTTAATTATTATTCCATCAAAATCTTTGGTGAAAAGAGTATTACTTCCTCCTCCAAGAATATATCTATCAGTATTTTCTTTTAGAGATGAAATGAGTTCTGTGATTTTACTTTCATCAGATAATTCTGCTAAATACTTTGCTTTAACATCAATACCAAATGTATTATATTTTTTGAGTGAAATATTTTTTTGTATTTGCATTTATATTATCTAATATGAAAATATTGTAATAAATTTGTAATTAAATAAACTTAAATTACTGCTTAATTTACTTATTAATTAAAATAAAAAAATATGAGAATAAAAAACATTGCACTCGTAGCACACGATAATAGAAAATCAGATTTAATTGAATGGGCAATATGGAATTATGAAGTGTTAATGCCACACAATTTAATTTGCACAGGAACAACCGGTAAGTTAGTTGAAGTAGCATTAAATAAAAAATCAAAAGAACTTGATAATAAATTAAAAGTAAAACTACAGAAACTTAAATCAGGCCCTTTAGGCGGAGATCAACAACTTGGCTCATTAATCGTTGATAATAAGGTTGATTTTATGATCTTTTTCTGGGACCCAATGGAACCTCACCCTCATGATGTGGATGTAAAAGCTCTGCTCAGAATTTCAGTCCTTTATAATATTCCTATTGCTTGTAATAGAGCTACTGCAGATTTTATGATCTCATCAAAATTGATGAATGAAGATTATGAAAGAATTGTCAAGGATTATAATTCTTACATAAAAAGAGATTTAAATTAAATTTAGTTGTATGAATAATGTTAGAAATAAAAAATCATTTTACTCTATTCAATGCTTCTTTAGCTGTTTCGTAATCAAATCCTTTTCTGATTAAAAAAGCCATTAATTTATCATTATTTTTTTTTTCGTTTAGATCAATTTTTGATCTGTTCTTTATCTTTTTATTCAAATGGTATACTGCTTCATCAGCATCATTGCCATCCGGAAAAATCTCATCTAAAGTTTCTTCAATTATTTCTATATCAACTCTTTTCTTTAATAATTCATTTCTGATTCTAAAACTTCCAAAATGTTTGAATTTTTGTTTATCTCTTGCAAAGGCTAATGCAAATTCATGGTCATTTAAATAGTTTTTACTTTCTAATTCATCAAGAAGATTATTAATTAACTCATTATCATATTTTTTTAGTTTTAATTTTATTTTTAGTTCATATTTGGAGTGAGGTCTTCGGCCCAATAGAGTAAATGCTTTTTGTCGAATAAAAAAAGATTGATTTTCCTCTATTAAAGAAATTGATTTATCATCAGAAATTATATCTCCTTTACGCAATCCATTTTTTAATATAACTTCTTTAGAAAGAAAAAGATTTTCACCATTGTCTAAATGAACAATAACATTTCTATCATCCTTCTTTATAATTTTTTGGATGATCATAAGCTCTTATCAGTATAAATTAAAATTATTTACCTTTAGCTTTAACATATTTTTCTGTTACTTTCTCAACTGACTTTTCATCAACTTTTATTTCAACCATTCCTAATTTAGCTTTTACTTCTTGGTTTAATGCATCATACATTTTAGCATCCTCAATAAGCTTAGCTCTAAATTGTTCTCTTCCTTGATACCTATCTTCACCAAAAGTAAACCAAGCTCCACCTTTTTTAACTACTCCATGATCAACACCTAAATCAATCAAATCACCGGTTTTGCTTATACCTTCGTTATAAAGAATATCAAATTCTACTTGTTTGAACGGAGGCGCTACTTTGCTTTTTACAATTTTTACTTTAGTTCTGTTACCGATAACATCTGTTCCGTCTTTAATTGCAGCAATTCGTCTTATATCTAATCGAACTGAAGCATAAAATTTTAATGCGTTACCGCCAGTTGTTGTTTCTGGACTTCCAAACATCACACCTATTTTACTTCTTAATTGGTTTATAAAAATAAGTGATGTTTTTGATTTTGAAATTGCTCCGGTTAATTTTCTGAGTGCCTGTGACATAAGTCTTGCCTGCACAGCCATTGTAGCATCACCCATTTCTCCTTCAATTTCAGAGCGAGGAACTAATGCCGCTACAGAATCTATCACAATCACATCTAAAGCATTACTACGAACCAGTGTATCAGTAATTTCAAGAGCTTGCTCACCAAAATCTGGTTGAGAAATTAAAAGATTTTGAGTGTCAACACCTAATCTTTTAGCATAATTAACATCAAGAGCATGTTCTGCATCAATAAAAGCAGCTAATCCACCTAATTTTTGTGCTTCTGCAATAATATGAAGGCAAAGAGTAGTTTTACCACTTGATTCAGGCCCATATATCTCAGTCACTCTTCCACGAGGTACTCCGCCAATTCCTAATGCAAAATCTAGAGAAAGTGCACCAGTTGGGATTGATTCAATATTATTGATTACTCCGTCACCTAGTTTCATTATTGAGCCTTTGCCATATGTTTTTTCAATATTGGCTATAGCTTCATTAATTATTTTTAATTTTTGTTCTCTATCAGCAGTACTCATCATTCCTCCGATTCAGGTTAATTTAAATATTTTAATATCGTTGTAAACAGATCCTGTTGGTAATAATTTGCTCTTCATTATTGCAATTTCGTTTGCTATAAAATTTACCTCAGGTAATTTATAGTTAACAAATGAATCTACAAATTTTTCCTGAATTCTTTGTTTGATCCTTAATAATGTAATATGCGATTTAAATTTTCTAAAGTCTTTTTTAATAGAAAATTTTTCTAAAGAATTATTAATTTCTTCAACAAGTTTTAATATTACGGGATCAGTTTTTATGTTTAACCATAATATCTTGGGTTCATTATTTCTAAAAAAGAATCCAAATTTATTGAAACTACAATTTAGTATTTTATAATTAGATATAAAGCTTAAACTATCAATAATTTTTTCTAAATCATTATCTTCAACAACACCTATAAATTTAAGTGTAATATGTAACTTATTTACAGACTCCCACTTAAAGTTATTATAATCTCGGTTTGCATCTATGCAAATTGTAATTATTTCTTCTTGAATATTTTTAGGAATTTTTAATGCAATAAAAATTCTGTTCATAATTACATATTATGGATGTCTTAATAATACTAACAATCTTAATTGGAAGTCAAACAACAAAAATTTAGAAGTATGAATGAATGAATTTAAGGATATATGATTTAATAATATTTTTTCATACAATCATACATTTTTAACGCCATACAATACTTGAAGTCATTCAATACCTAAGATATACCGTCTAATTAATTCCAGAGCAGCTTGTGTTGTTCGTTGTTTATTAATAATCCTATCCTCCCCAAAAACGAACTTTTTAGCTGTGCAAACTTTATCATCGCAAAAACCTATATAAACCAAACCGACTGGTTTATCTGTAGTTGCACCTGTTGGACCCATAATTCCAGTTATTGATAAACCAATATTAGATTTACTTATATTCCTTACACCTTCAGCCATTTGTTTTGCGACTTGCTCACTAACAGCCCCATATTTTTCCAAAGTTTCTTCTTTTACTTTTAATATTTCTACTTTAGAGAAATTACCATAAGAAATAATCCCTCTTTCAAAATATTTGCTTGCACCCGGTACATTAGTAACTAAATTAGACAAATTCCCTCCCGTACAAGATTCAGCTAATGAAATCGTAAGCTCCCTTTCTGTTAGTAATCTACCTACCACTTCTTCTAAAGTTTCTTCAATTCTTGTATAAATATATCTACCAACTTTACTTCTGATTTTTTGTTCGATTTCAAGCAATTTATTTTTTGCCAAAACTTCTGTATCAGCATTTACTGTTATTCGCATTTTTACACCAAATTGGTTAGGTAAAAAAGCAAGTTTTGATCCATTTAATAACTCGTTTAGATTACCTAATCTTTTATAAAGAAGAGATTCAGGTATGCCTGTGGAAAGTAAGTTACTTCTTAAAGAATATGATTTTATTTCGCCGACTTTTTCTTTTAATTGTGGTATCACAAAAGAATCCATCATATAATTCATTTCAGCCGGAACTCCAGGCAAAACCACAAAAATCTTTTCATCTTTTTCAATATAAAAACCCGGTGCAGTACCGAGCATATTTCTAATTGGTGTAGCAATTTTAGGCACCAATGCCTGACATTCATTTATTTTATCAATTTTTCTTCCGCGCTTTTCAAATATTTTCTTTACATCATCAAGTACTTCAACATTTTCCTCAAGTTCAGTATCAAAAAATTTGACTACACATTGTCTTGTTACATCATCGTGTGTGGGACCTAAGCCCCCTGTTACAATAATTAAATCATTCTTATCCCAACATTCTTTAAATTCATCAATTATTTCTGTTTCATCATCAGCAACAATTGAAGCTTTTTTAACGAAGACCTGAATATCAACCAATTTGTTGCCAATATAGGCAGCATTAGTATTAAGGGTCTGCCCAATTAAAATTTCATCCCCTATTGTAATTATATGTGCATTCATTATTTTATGATTTAAGGATTTTATCATTTTATTATAAAAATTACTATTAGATTCATTGTAATTAAAGCATAAATTCCTCCAATTACATCATCTATCATTATTCCTAATCCTCCGTTTAATGATTCAAGTTTTCTTATTGGAAATGGTTTTATTATATCAAAAACTCTCCAGACAAAAAAAGCTATTGCAGAAATAAGTAAAGTTTTAGGAAGAAACAAAAGAGTAATCCACATTCCTACAATTTCATCAATCGTACATTGTCCCGGATCTTTACCATAAACCAATTCAAATTTTGTACCTAAAAAGATTCCATAAAAAGTAAAAATAATAATTGCCGAAATCAATATTTGGGGATTTTCAAATCCGGGGATATTATAAATTAATAGCCCGGCTAAGCTCCCGAAAGTACCGGAAGCAAAAGGAATAAACCCTGTAAAAAATCCTGATCCAATAGTCTTTTCAAGTAAATTAATTTTGCTCAATAAATAATCTCTTAATTAAATTTTTATTATTAAATATATAAGTAATACCCGAGTGTAAAGTAATTATGGTTATAACAAGCATTGTTACAAAAATAAAAGTTGAATCGAAAAGCATATAGAAAATATTCTCATTCCCATTATAAATTTGAGGTATCTTCTCTCCGGTTCTTATTAGTAATAAATAATAAAGAAATGTCATCTGCAAAAATGTTTTCCATTTTGCATAATAACTTGTTGGGAAAGTTTTCCCTTTATAATCAGCAAAAGCTCTTATTGTTGTAATTACAAAATCTCTAACTAATATAACTATTACCATCCAAAGTGGAATAATATCTATTATATAAAATCCTATAAAAGCAGTTGATGTTAAAATCTTATCGGCAAGAGGATCCCAGAATTTTCCCCAGTTGGTTATATAATTAAATTTTCTTGCAAGCCAACCATCGTACCAATCAGTTAATGCAGCTATAATAAAGACTGCAAGAGAAATTTGATTTAATAAAGGATCAGCCGATAAAAAAAGAAATAAAAATATTGGTGTTAATATTATTCTTAAAATCGTTAATTGATTTGGCAGTATCATGTTGAAATTTTTTAAAGATTTGATAATCTTTTTAAAAATGAATATTCGTAAATACCGGTAGCATGCCCATCATTCCAAGTCAGCTTTAATGCATAATTCCCTACTTTTTCAATTTTATTCAACATAATTTGATCTTGATTATAAATACGAATATAATCTTTACTTTGGTGTTCTCTTTCTGTCATACAAGATGCACAAGGACAATTTTTTCTTAAATGACGAAATGAAATTTTTACATTATTATCATTGCCCCAATCTATTATTAAATTTTCTTTGTCGGTAGTAATTTTCTTAGGATTCTTCAATTAAAATTTTCACCTGTCAATTTTTTAAAAACATCCAGATATTTTTTACTAGTTTTATTTACAATGTCATCCGGTAATTTTGGAGGAGGAGGTTGTTTATTAAAATTTATAGAAAGTAAATAATCTCTTACAAATTGCTTATCATAACTTTGTTGCGCTCCGCCTGGTTTATATGCATCTTTTGGCCACAATCTAGATGAATCAGGTGTTAATGCTTCATCAATTAATATTAACTTATTATTAAACATTCCAAATTCAAATTTAGTATCTGCAATTATTATACCTTTAGTCAAAGCAAAATCGGCTGCGTTTTTATATAAAGCAATAGATCTCTCTCCCAACTGATTTATTATTTCTCTAGAAATAAATTTTTCTGCATCTTTTGCTGAAATATTTTCATCGTGTAGACCTATTTCTGCTTTTGTTGAAGGAGTAAAAATTGGTTCATGTAGTTTGTCTGATTCCACCAATCCTTTGGGTAATTTTATTCCGGAGACCTCCCCATTTTTTTTATAATCATTCCATCCGGAGCCAGAAATATAGCCCCTTATAATACATTCAAGCGGAACTACTTCAGCTTTTTTAACAAGCATTGACCTGTCTTCCAATTCGTTTTTGTATTCCTGGCATTCTGATGGAAAATCTTTAATATTAGTCGAGATCAAATGATTTTCAATAATTTCTTTATTAAAATTAAACCAGAATTCAGAAATTTTTGTGAGTACTTTTCCTTTAAAAGGAATACCTTGATCCATAATTACATCAAATGCAGAAAGCCTGTCAGTAGAAACAATTAAGAAATACTGACCTAAATCATAAATATCTCTTACCTTGCCCTGTTTTACTAATTTAAGATTGGGGAAATTTGTTTGAAGTATAACTTTTTCATTCATAATAAATTCTGTTTCCTTTTGATCAAATATAGCAATGGTAAGTATGATATGCCAAAATGATGAGTTATAATTAACCCAGATTTTCCATTGGAAAATCTGCCCTTTGGGCCGACAATTTGTAAGTAAATAAAGATCATATACTTAGCTATATAAAAATCTCGGAA
>PFVA01000207.1 GCA_002790365.1 Ignavibacteriales bacterium CG_4_9_14_3_um_filter_30_11 | reverse complement strand
GTAATTGCATTAGATCAAAAAATTGTTTTTGATTGGGGCTTTGATATAGCTGCTGCTATGGCTACAGAAACAAGCAGCATTAAAGGTTATGATTTTCAGGGCTATAATGTTTACCAATTACCTTCAGCGTCTGCTCAAATTGAGCAAGCAAAAAGACTTGCTACTTTTGATGTAAATGATGCTGTTGGTAATGTTGAAGACAAATTCTTCGATGCTAGCACAGGTGTTGTTGCAACAAAAGTTGTTCAATTTGGCACTAATAGCGGTATTAAAAGAAGCATTACTGTTACTAAAGACGCTATTAAGGGTGGTGCACCACTTGTTAATGGTATAAAATATTATTTTGCTGTTACATCTTACAATTATAATCCATCACCAACAGCTGTACCAAATAATGTAGAAAATCCTATAAAAATATTCACAGTAATACCTCAGTCTCCAGATCCGGGTATTACTTATTCTTATAGTCCGGAAGATACTATTAAAACTATACATACAACCGGTACAAGTGACGGTAGTTCATTTGCATTAGTAATTGATCCTACTAAAGTTAACGGACATAATTATGAGGTAACATTTAATGCTGATGGAAGTTGGAATCTAGATGATAAAACTACAAGTACAACAAAATTAGCTAACAAAACAAATCTTTCAGGTGATGGAAATTATGATTTTACTGATGGCCTTCAAGTAAAAGTACTAGGTCCTCCACTATTAGGTAAATCATGGTCTTATGTTAGTGCAAGCCCGGCTAATTTAAGTCCTGTAGCAACAGCAGCGGATCCTAGTTATACTGGTGGTCGTTGGTTAACCGGTGGTAACCACGGTGGTGAATTATTCTTTGGCGGTATTTTTATGGAGCCAAACTTCTGGGGCGGTACAACAGTAACTCCGGATAAGTACACTAAAGTTGAGATTCGTTTTAGGCCAATGGCATCTTTTACCGATCTTAATGGTAATGGTAGTTATAACATTGGTGAGCCTTATACCGTTGACGATCCAACAAAAACACAAAAAGCATTTATGTATTCCGGTTTTTCTGGCAGTTCATATTTAGGTTTCTTCGATATACCTTTTACAGCTTGGGATGTTAATGATCCTGCTAATCCTCGCCAGCTTAATGTGGCACTTAGAGATAGAGATAAAAATCATCAATGGGATCTACACTTTGCGGCTAGTCCAGCAGATCCACTATTGCCCAATGGTGGTGATCAGCGATTCAACTATACATTTATTCTAATAAGCACTTATGATGCAAGCGGAACAATGTATGGTGATGGTAGTGGTGGCACGATCAATTTATGGGGAGGTCCGAATGGAGATCAAATTGATGTTCAATGGACAATGTGGGTAAACGATAGAGGTAATGGCGGAATGTTAGCAGAAGAATCAATATTTACTCTAATTCCTAACTTTGTAAATACACAAGCTGATGTATTTGGTTTTACTGCAAATGCAAATACAAATAGTAGTGCTCAAGCAGTCTTGGATGTAGAAAAAATCAATGTATTTCCAAATCCATATTATGGAGTAAATACAGAAGAATTAAACAAGTTTCAGAGATTTGTTACTTTTAACCATCTACCGGCAAATGCTAAGATTAGAATCTTTAATCTTGCAGGTATTATGGTTAAAACAATTGACAAAGTTGGCGGTTCACAATTTCAAAGATGGGACCTTCAAAATGAAAATGGTTTACCTGTAGCAAGCGGTGTTTATATTGCTTACATAGATATGCCAGACTTGGGAACAACCAAGATACTTAAATTAGCTGTAATTCAAGAAGAACAAATTCTTGATAGATTTTAATAATGAAGCTTAAAACT
>PFVA01000225.1:1543-1830 GCA_002790365.1 Ignavibacteriales bacterium CG_4_9_14_3_um_filter_30_11 | reverse complement strand
ATCTAAAATAGGTCTCTTTTCTTTTGTTCTTTTTGGTGGATAAAGAGAGGAAGGTGTGGAATCATAGACTGGAGGCTCAGGAACGATGGCCTTTTTTGGAGTTTGTGGTTTACGATGATACTTTTTCGAAGTTATTGCTGCTGTTGAAGTTGGAGCTGACACTGGAGCTACCGATGCAACTGCTGCTGCTGTTGATGAAGTTCCTAATATCTTGCGAACAGATTTGGCTGTTTCAACCATTGTAAGGACTGAATCTGGCAGAATAACTTCTCCTCCTTTATCTTCAA
>PFVA01000225.1:0-1509 GCA_002790365.1 Ignavibacteriales bacterium CG_4_9_14_3_um_filter_30_11 | reverse complement strand
CTTTTTTACCAAGGAATGATTTAATGGTGGCAGTAATCGGATAAATAAATGCTGTCATATAACGATAGTGAATGATAGGCACGGTATCCACTCCGTCAGTTTTATTCTTCTTGGTGCTGTGATGACGTTTAGCAATTTCATGTTGATAGTTGAGCCAGTTTTGGTCGTAAGGTTTTTGACAAAGGTCCAAAATCCATTGTCCGAACCTTGCTTTTACGGCAGTCAGGTAGTCCATGTTTGGCTGTCCATTTTTAGTAAAGTAATGCACTAAATGTTCGTTATCGCCAACAAAGCCATACCATAAGTCAAGCACATCGTTGGTTTGGTCTTTTAAAACATCTCCAGCCATTTTAAGAAAGCGGTCGTCATCGTCAGACCAGAGCAGAGTTTTCTTTAACAGTACTAAGTCCTGCATGGTAACTGGCGATTGCACTAAATTCGCCTTACCATAGTCGTAACCTTTGATTGTTTCCATTTTTTTCTCCTTTTAAAGTTGTGAGGCAATATTGCCATTACAAATATAGTAAGGATACCTAACTAAATCAAGGAAAAGATTTCAACACTCATAAAATTTGTTAATGAACTGGTCTATATGATTTAAGGTAGTCAGTTCTATACACTTACAGGTAACATTTGCAATAAGAAATGTAGGGCATTTTGTATAATTCCACATAAAGAAATCTTAGTGCGTTAAACATTTGATTTACACTTGATGACTGCCACTTCTTTTTTTCTAATAAATGTAGCAAATACTTTTTGATTCCATCGTTAGAAATATTTCTTGGATGTTTCGGATGAAAATATTTAACAAAACTTCTTAGACAGCTTGTGTAAGCTTTAATGGTCTTGTAACTGTAATTATGTAATCTAAGCTCTTCACGAACCTTTTCATAAAATTCTGTTTTTGTTTCTATTTCATTCATTAATTTTCTCACAGCTTCGCTCCGTGAGTCACAAAATTATGTTATGAGAGTAATTATTTTGCTATTCTGATTTTAATTTTGGATAACCTTGTATTTAGGAAAGTTCCATCGTTGTCTTAAGGACAACGATAAGAAATGAAGGATATAGTCAATTACTTTTTAAAATTGGCAATTCGTTATAATGGAGTTAACAATTGGGAGATTTTTTTTGATTAACTAAAAAATCCTAGTATTGAACTCTACTAAGAAATGTTTTTATGATTTACTGTTCTCGCACACAACTAAATAATATCCCCAATCGCCTTTATGATATGCTTTTTTTTGCGCGAATCCGGTAGTGTAATGAATTCTTGAAAAGTAACTGGCTTTTTTGAAGAGGTTATAAATCTTAGTTCCAAAGAATACGAGAATAGATGCGTAATAAATTAATACAAAAAATTCATTAGAAATGAATTTTTTGCCGAAGGCCGCTCATAAAATATTTTTATAAAATATTTTATATAGCGGGGTTAACCCCTGGCAATTTGTAAGAAAAACATATTACTAAAATAACGAATTCCGAGATTTTTATATAACTAAGTATATG
>PFVA01000182.1 GCA_002790365.1 Ignavibacteriales bacterium CG_4_9_14_3_um_filter_30_11 | reverse complement strand
TCATCTTACGCAAAAAGTGAACAGTGAAAAGATGACATCTTTGTTTCCTGAATTGAATTCAAATAAAATTATAACTCTTTAACGAAGCAGAGACTTTATTTTCTTAATTTACCGTCATCTTTCAGCTTTGTGTAACATCAGTTACAAATATCCAAATAAATGTTAAAATTAAACTTGATAAACTCATGTTAGTTTGTTATTAATTCTTTGAAAATATCTTCTAATTTAGTTTCAACAGGAGTCATCTCAAGTAAAGCCCATTTCTTTTTTACACAAAGTTTAAAAATATCTCTTTGTGTTTGTATGCCATTGCTGCCGGTAATATTAAAAATAAATTTATCATCTTTTAATGGGTCAACTTTTGAAAACTGACTCCAATTCCAAAAGAGAAGAAAATATTTTATCACTATTTTTTTCACCCTCAATTTTAATTTTTGTAAATCCTCCTCCCTGTGCTTGTTTGCGTAAGGATTCAGATGTTCCGTCGGCTACTATTTTACCTTTGTTAATAATTAGTATTCTGTCACAAGTTGCTTCAACCTCTGGCAAAATATGTGTGCTAAGAATTACTGTTTTGTGTCTACCTAATTCTTTAATCAGTTTTCTTATTTCAATAATTTGATTTGGGTCTAATCCTGAAGTTGGTTCATCTAAAATCAATATCTCCGGATCGTGAATCATCGCCCATGCAAGCCCGACTCTTTGTCTGAATCCTTTTGAAAGCTCTCCAATCTTTTTATATTTTTCATCTTCCAAGCCGCAAAGCATAATCATTTCTAATTGTCGGACCAGAGGGTAGATCTTCCAATGGAAAATCTGGGTTAAATACTCAAGTACAGGCATATCAAGATAAAGGGGATTATTTTCAGGTAGATAGCCTATTTTTCTTTTTATCTCTTTTGTATTATTGCTTATGGAATGTCTGTCTATTTTTACTTCACCACTGTTTGGAGCTATAAAGCAAATAATTATTTTCATTGCTGTGGATTTTCCAGCTCAGTTTGGACCAAGAAATCCTAATATTTCACCGGGCTTAACATTGAACGAAATTGAATCTACAGATTTTTCTGTGCCGTAAATTTTGGTAAGGTTTCCAACTTTAATATCCATAAATATTTATAATGTTTTTAAAGCTTATTTTTTTTGCTTTTACAATAAAATATTTTTATAAGTTCCATTAAAATAAAAATAATTATATAATTTATATAATCTAAAAGTATTTGGTTTGTAAAGCGAATCTTCTGATTCGCTTTTTTGACTTGTTATAATTTTTACTAAAGTTATTTCCTTTTGATCAATTCAGGAGAATCGATCTACATAATTTATTTTTTTTAAGAAACGAGATAATACTTTGAATGACTTCATTTCTCTTATAATTTTGTTTGGTGTTGGGCTTATTGCCGGATTTATAAATGTAAATGCCGGCGGCGGTTCTTCTTTAACATTACCTGTCCTAATTTTTTTGGGACTGGATTCAGCATTAGCTAACGGAACTAACAGAGTGTCCTTAATAATTCAAAATCTTACTGCCGTTCAATCTTTTAAAAAAGAAGAGTATCATCAATTTAATACTAGTTTAAAACTTGCTTTGTTTACTTTGCCTGGGGCAATAACCGGCGCCTTCTTAGCGGTAAAAATTGATGACATTCTTTTTCAGAAAATACTGGGTGTTGTGATGATTGGAATTATTATATCAATGTTATTTAATAAAAAAAATTCCAAGACAAATAAAAATGGACTGATTACCTGGATTGGTTATTTAAGTATGTTCGGTATTGGTTTTTACGGAGGTTTTATACAGGTTGGTGTCGGTTTTTTACTGATGGCATCCCTT
>PFVA01000020.1:1836-3375 GCA_002790365.1 Ignavibacteriales bacterium CG_4_9_14_3_um_filter_30_11 | reverse complement strand
AATTAGGGATTATAAATCCCATGGGTAAACTGTTTTTACTTGACTTTCTTTTCTATAGACAACGCCGTTATGTGCTATTATAATTAGTTGATTAATTGAATTGGAATGTGTATAATAACGACAAACAATACACATCATAAGGAGAAACAAATGAGAACAAATATTGCAATTGACGATAAATTAATGAATGCTGCTCTTAAAACTTCTGGCCTTTCAACAAAGAAAGATGTCGTAGAGGAAGCGTTAAAACTACTTGTCCAAGTTAAAAAGCAGAGTAGACTCAAAAAATTACGTGGTAAATTAAAATGGGAAGGTAATCTTGATGAAATGAGGACTACAAAATGATTCTTGTAGATTCTTCAGTATTCATTGATTATTTCAATGGAATAAATAATTGGCACACAGATGAATTAAATGCTTTGCTCGGCAACGAGTTGGTAATAACTGGAGATTATATATTAGCGGAGGTTTTGCAAGGATTCAGAAATGATAAAGATTATAAGAGTGCTAAAGAAATAATGCAATCTTTTCCCTGTTTTAATATTTGTAACGAAGAATTAGCAATAAAGAGTGCTGATAATTTCAGATATCTAAGAACAAAAGGTATAACAATTAGAAAGACAGTGGATTTAATTATAGGAACATTCTGTATTGAAAACGACATAGAATTATTAAACAAGGATAAAGATTTTGAGCTGATGGGACAGTACTTAAATTTAAAAATTAGAAAGTAAGTGTAGCACATAACAAGCTTTTCCACCCGACCGCGTTTTCATTACGGCATTATTAGTATTTTCGGGTTTGGTGAAAAGGTAAGCATTGCAAGTAAGGTAGTTCTATTAAATAAAATTGTTAAAATTTTTGGCAGTAGCTTTTCAGTTCGGCATTGCTGTTCGGGGCGGCGCTTATCGGCAATGTCGTTAGCCCCTAGAGGTATACTAAAAATTAATCTTTGATATTGTTCACATATTTGTTTACCTTCCAATGTGAAAGAAATAATATTTTATAAAACATCAAGTGGGCATTCACCAGTAGAAGAATTTATTGATTCTCTGAATGAAAAGGAAGCAAAAAAAGTAGTTTGGACACTAAGATTAGTTAGAGATTTAGAAAGAGTTCCAGAAGAATATCTTAAAAAATTAAAAAGCACTGATGATATTTGGGAAATTAGAGTTCAGTTTGGAAATAACATTTTTAGATTTCTTGGTTTCTATGAATCAAATACAATTATTTTAACAAATGCATTTTCAAAGAAAACTCAGAAGACACCAGAAAAGGAAATTGAATTAGCAAAACAAAGGAAAAAAGAGTATAACGAAAGGAAAAAATGATGGATGATTTAGAAATATATATATCAAAACGTAAAGCAAAGGATAAAAAATTTGCTAAAAAGTTTGAAGAAGGATATGAGAGCTTTAAAATTGGAGTATTATTAAAACAAGCTAGAGAAGAAGCTGGGATTACGCAAGAAGAATTAGCCAAAAAATTGAGCACAAAAAAATCAGCAATATCAAGAATAGAAAATCATTCAGAAGATAT
>PFVA01000020.1:0-1825 GCA_002790365.1 Ignavibacteriales bacterium CG_4_9_14_3_um_filter_30_11 | reverse complement strand
AAGATATTCGTCTTTCAACTTTAAAACAATATTTGGAAGCAGTAGGAAAAAAACTCAGTCTTAGAATATCATAATTCAAATGCGGGGCTAACCAGCGGTTCAAGCTGACTGCTTCTTTTCTCACGGTTTTTGTGCCATTGTTAAGTTTCGTTGTATCCAAAAGTTTCTTGTTCAAGGTAGTTCTAATAAAAAAGTTTTTTAATAATTATCGGCTTGGGTTTTCCAATGTCCAGACCTATATCCAGAGCGGGAATGTAATATTCAATTCTGCTGAAACAAATGTTGCAAAAATGGTCAGTAAAATTCAGAACAAAACAAAAAAATCTTTTGGCTTTGATGTAACAGTGATAATTAGAACGACAGACGAGTTTAAAAGAGTTATTGAAAAAACCCCATTCCCAAATAAAGATACAAGCAAGCTTTATGTTGTTTATCTTGCTGACCTTCCTACTGTTGAACCAAAGGAAGAATTAAATAAACTAAAAAATAAGGATGAAGAGTATTTTATCAGAGGAAAAGAAGTTTATTTCTTTTGCCCGAATGGTCATGGAAAAACCAAACTATCCAATAATTTATTTGAAAAAAAATTGGGTGTTTCAGCCACTACAAGAAATTGTAGGACTGTAAATAAGTTGTTTGATATTGCATCAGAGATTAACAAATAAGAAAGAACCGAACACAACTAACTCGAGATATGAGGTTTAAATATTTTAGATCCTACCTCAACATGTGGGTTATTTAAACATCTGCTGTAAAAGAAAAATGAGTTAAAATTATAGCGGTTGAAATTACTTATAATATTCACTGCAAGCTTGCCTTTTAGAATATAATAATTTAACTTGAACCAAAAATTAACAAAGAGCAATTATTAGATTTTCTAATTACTCATTTGAGTGCTCTTAAATACAATAGTCACATAGGAGAAAGAAAATGAGAAAACAACTTTCAACATTCTGTTTTACCTTTTTGGTGTTCGTTATAGTTTTATCAACAATTACTTTTGGACAGGATCAATATTTTGTACTTCGCGAAATAATCCATAACAGATGGGATTCCAGAACGAGAACACCTGATAGGATCGAAGTAAACAGCCGCGGCGGATTCGTTGAATTTTCAGTAATGTATTACGGGAACTGTACAGAAAAATACCGCTTTGAATTCAATTTCGATCAGGATATGGGTGTTCTTACAGCAGGTGAACAATATGGATTTACAACACAATCAAAAGTGTTAAGCGGAACTTGCAACAATAATAGGGATCCCTGGATGAGTGCCGGTGCAGCTAGCGGAAGTTCATCATCGCTTATAGCTGGAACAAACTACAGACCAATTGTAAATGGAATGGGAATGGCAGGTGGATGGGGGGAGCGACTATATTCAAAAGGCCTTTTTAAAGGAGTAAAAACCGGTTCGTTTAGTGGTGCTTTCGCTCCGGCAGTGCGCAATAAATTAAATGCTTACTCCTGGTTTAGATTTCTTATCGAAGGAAATTCAAATATTGATAGAGAAAGCAGTTTCGGGTATGAAATTTTATTTGTATATGAGATAGTTGATGCAATAGAAACACCATCGGAGGAATTTACTTGTCCGCCGCCTGATTGCTCAGGTTATCCCGGAACAATTCCGGTTTGGAATTTTCAAACTCAATCCGGTAAATGCTGGTGTCCAGAAGGAACAGTATGGAATAAGCAATTGAATAAATGTGTTTCAGCTAAAAATTAGAAGTTTGGGGTTAAGAACATCATCCAAGATGAGTTCATAATCGTTGCTTTGTGCAGGGATGGACTAGGAGGCTGTCCGAGAATAGGTTTTTTCCCTTGCGATA
>PFVA01000017.1:549-10961 GCA_002790365.1 Ignavibacteriales bacterium CG_4_9_14_3_um_filter_30_11 | reverse complement strand
ATTTTTCTGTAACAGATGCTGAAGCATTAAAAGCTGCAAAATTATTGTCAAAAAGTGAAGGTATAATTCCTGCACTGGAAAGCGCTCATGCTATAGCCTATTTAGAAAATCTAATGCCGGACACAAATAAAGATGAAATAATTATAGTCAACTTAAGTGGACGCGGTGATAAAGATATGGATACATATAAAAAATATTTAAAATGAAATGTCAGTAATAAAATCTAAAATAGAAGAAATTAATAATAAAGGCGAAAAAGTACTATCAGTCTTTATAACAAGCGGATTCCCAGATAAAAATTATTTTATTGAATTAGTTATAAATATTTTTAATGCAGGGGCTGACATATTAGAAATTGGTATTCCTTTTAGTGATCCTATTGCAGATGGCGTAATAATACAAAAGTCTTCTCAAATTGCTTTAAATAATGGAGTAAATATTTCTTATACTTTTGAATGTGTAAAACAAATAAGAAAATTTAAATCAAATCCAATAATACTTATGGGATATGCTAATCCCATTTTAGCATACGGAAAAAATAAATTTGTAAAAGGTGCCGAAGAATGTGGAGTAAACGGTTTGATTATTCCTGATATTCCATTTGAAGAACAGAAATTATTTTTTAATACAAATAAATCAAAATTAGATTTTATTTCACTTATTGCTCCAACAACACCAGTGAAAAGAATTAAAATGATTGATAAAATTTCAAGTGGATTTGTTTACTGTATAAGCGTTAACGGCATTACAGGTAAAATCTCAAATAAAGAAATTGATAAAAAATATTTACTTACAATAAATAAAAATATTTCACAAAATAAATCTTTAGTGGGTTTTGGTATCACAAATCCAAATGATGCTAAAAAAGTAACACCATATTGTGATGGAATTATAGTTGGTAGTGCTGTAATAAAAATGCTACTTGCCGAGCATATGCCTTACACAAAAACATTAAAACTTATTAGAGATATAAAAAACTCGTTAAAAAATAAGAACTAATTATTTACTTTAACTATCATTTCAATTTCAACAGCCGAACCTCCTGGGAGAGCATTTACTCCAACTGCACTTCTAGCATGTTTCCCAATTTCACCAAATATTTTCCCCAATAGTTCAGAGGCACCATTAGCAACTAAATGCTGAGATAAAAAATTATCAGCACTACAGACAAAAACTGTTAGTTTAACAATTTGTTCTATATTCTCTAAAGAACCACTAATGCTTTTAACAACTCCCAAACAATTTAATGCACAAATCTGTGCTGCTTTTTGTGCTTCTTCTAATGTTAAATCTGAGCCGACTCTACCTTTGTATTTTAATTCTCCTTTTACAAACGGCACTTGTCCAGCAGTAAAAATGTAATTACCGGTTTTAATTGATGGTATATACGCCGCCATTGGTTTTGTAGGTTCAGGCAATTCAAATCCAAGTTCTTTTATTTTATCTTCAATCATTATAACTCCTTAAATAAACAATTATATTATTATTTTATGTTATAAATATAAAATAATTTATCAACTAATTATTACGGAATAATTGAAATGGTTAACACAAAATTTGAAGAATTAATGAATATTGTTAGAAAATTAAGAAAAGAATGTCCTTGGGATAAAGAACAAACTAATGATTCCATTAAAGCAGCTACAATTGAAGAAGCTTATGAAGTTGTGGATGCTATTGACAAAAATGATTTTAATGAATTGAAAAAAGAACTTGGTGATCTTTTGTTACATATTGTTTTTCACTCAATCATGGCAGAAGAAAATAACAAATTTAATATTGAAGAAGTAATCTCTTCAATTAAGGAAAAATTGATAAACAGACATCCCCATATTTTTAGTGATGTAAAAGTAAACAATTCAAATGATGTAAAACGAAACTGGGAAATAATTAAATTAAAAGAAGGAAGAGATTCTGTTTTAGAAGGAATTCCAAAGAATTTACCATCTTTACAAAAAGCTCACAGACTGCAAGAAAAGGCAGCAAAAATAGGGTTTGATTGGGCTAGAAAAGAAGATGTTTGGAAAAAAGTGGAAGAAGAATTAAATGAAATGCACGAAGCTGAAAAGATAAAATCTAAAGATGAAATTGAAAAAGAAATTGGAGATGTATTTTTTGCATTGATAAATTATTCCAGGTTTTTAGATATTAACCCGGATAATGCTTTGAGAAAGACTAATAAAAAATTCACAAACAGATTTAGTTATATAGAAAAAAGCTTAAAAGAAAAAGGTAAGAAAATTGGAGAATCAAATTTAGAAGAAATGGATTTTTATTGGAATGAAAGCAAAAAATTATTTTGAATTATTATTTTTTCCGTTAGTTATATTAAACTTTTCATAAGCATCAATAATATCTTTAACCAACTTGTGCCTTACAATATCGCTTTTTTCAAAATAGACAAATCCTACTCCATCAATATGGCTCAGTATATCTTTAGCCTGTACAAGTCCACTTAAACTTTTACCAGGTAGATCAATTTGAGTTATATCACCTGTTATAATAGCTTTAGAATTAGCACCCAATCTGGTTAAAAACATTTTCATTTGTATATCAGTTGCATTTTGTGCTTCATCTAAAATAACATAAGCATTATTCAAAGTTCTGCCTCTCATGTATGCAAGAGGAACAATTTCAACTATAGATTTTTCAATATAACCCTTTAATTTTTCAGAAGGCATCATATCATCTAATGCATCATAAAGAGGTCTTAAATAAGGATCAATTTTTTCTTGAAAGTCACCAGGTAAAAATCCTAAACTTTCACCTGCTTCAACTGCCGGACGGGCAAGTATTATTTTTTTAACATTTCCTTTTTTTAGTTCAGCAACAGCCAATGCAACTGCCAGATAAGTTTTACCTGTTCCAGCAGGACCGATTGCAAAACAAATATCATTCTTATTTGCAATATCAATATATTTTTTTTGTCCGGGTGTTTTTGCTTTAATAGTATCGTTTTTTGTATAAAGAATTATTGATTCGTACTCTTCTTTATTTATTATTTCCTTTCCTTCTTTTGAAAGTGAAATAATAGTATTTACATCTGAAGAATCTAGATTGCCGTTTGTGTTTTGAACATATATCATCTCTTTAAATATTTTCTCTATTACATCTATTTCAACTTTAACACCTTTAACAAAGACACTGCCTCCTCTTACTGTAATTGAAGCGCTAAATCTATCTTCTATTTGTTTAAGATTTTCATCATTTACACCTAGAATTTCTAAAATATTTGAAGTATCTAATTTGATTTCTTTTTGTTCGGCAGTCATAAATGTTTTATTGTTTAAATAAAAAAACCCTCATCATAACTAAATGATAAGGGTTTTAATAATATTTTAATTTCTAAGAACAAGTTTATTGAACTGGAGCAGGTTTATAATTCCTTCTTATTTTGTCGTATTTAGCTTTTTCTTCTTCTGTTAAATTAGGGATTTTAAATATCTGTTTAGGATAAATTAAATCAGGATTTTTGATTTTATCACGGTTTGCTTTGTAAATCATCGGCCAAGCAAATCCATTACCATAATGTTGAGGTTTCTTTGCAATGTTCCAAAGATTATCACCTCTTACAACTGTATAGTTAATTTCAGGTGGTGTATCTATCCAAGAATCAATATCTCTTTGACTAGTTGTATGAACTCTTGTATAAAATTCTGGTAATGCACTAATTTTATTCATCTTCAGCATATCAAGCTCTGTTTGTCTATCTACTTTTGGACTTTGTTGTGCTGAAATTTTTCCATCAATTGAATTAACAGAAGCTCTAAAATTATTTACATCCGCAGCAGTTACACCAAGCAATGAATATAATTTAGCCATGCAGTCATCATAGCTTTCAACTTCAGTATTTTTTAAATTTGCAACATCAGCTTTTAAAGATGCAACTTCACTTGTAAGAGCTGTTTTTTGGGCTCTCAAATTTGTCATTTGAGCTTCCCATTGTTCTTCGGTCATCTCAGTATCTTGAGCTAAAATATTAGCTGAAAAGATTAAAAGAAGAGCGAAGATTCCGAAAACTGATTTATATAATTTCATATGATTTTCTCCAATTTCTTTTTACTAACAGTTATTAGTTCTTCATTTTTTTAGATTTGCTTTAGTCTCTTCAGTCACTTTTTGACATTCTTCTAATTTTGCATTTTTTTCAGCAATTGCTCTCTGCAATTCGTCTCTTTCTTGTTTTAGTGCTGTTGACTCAGCTTGAAGTGAATTTACTTCAGCTTTTAGATTATTTAGCTCCATCATTTGTGTATCACTAACGCCACCGCAGCCTACAAAAGATATTGTAGTAACGGCAATTACAAACACTAAAGCTAAATTCCTAATGTTTTTGCCTATTTCCATTTGGGGTCTCCTTTAGGTATTTAAATTATTTTTGAAATATATTATAATATAATTAATATGAATTATCAAATATTATGAGTAATAAACATACTAAATTAATCCTTTTTCTACAAAACTAGTATAATCATTTCCGGCAATAATTATATGGTCAAATACCGGAATATCAAGTAATTTTCCAGCTTCTACTAATTTTTTTGTTAAATTCTTATCTTCATCACTTGGTTTGCAATTACCACTTGGATGATTATGCATTAAAATTACACTTGCTGCACTGTTCTCAATTGCAGATTTGAATACTTCTCTAGGATGAACAACGCTTGAATTCAAATTTCCAACTGATATAATACTGTAATTTATAATATTATTTGCAGAATTTAAATTTATTAATAAAAATTTTTCTTTTAATTCATCTTTCAATAAAGGAATAAATATATCTGCAATATTCTTTGGTGAAGTTATTTTTTTGTTAGAGAACCATTTTGTCTGAGATTGTATTCGTCGACTTACTTCAAATGCTGCCAACAATGTAGCAGCTTTGTCTTTACCAATACCTGATGTTTTTACTAATACTGAGAAAGACTTTGCAGATAGTTTAGCAAGATTTCCGTATGTCTTAATTAATTCCTGAGATAAAGTAATAACAGACTTCCCTTTTGTCCCGGTTCTTAGAAGTATTGCAAGTAGTTCTGTGTCCGTTAAACTTTGTTCTCCCTTTAATATTAACTTCTCTCTTGGTCTATCTTCAATTGGTAATTCTTTTACGCTTAAAATAATTCATCCTTAGTTATTTAATTTAAACTTCCCAATTAACTTAAATATTCCATTGTCATAATTTATCAAATTTAAATATTTGTTAACTCTGTTACTATCAAATATTATATTATTATGATATCCAATAGATTCTTTTGAACTTTTTAAAGATTGTGAAACTGTATAAACATTTTCTCCGTGTAAATTTAGAACAGATAATAAATATTTAGCTATATCATAACCATATAAAACATTCCGGTTAACATCATATTTATTTAAATAATAAAATTTATCATTGAACAATTCAAAAACTTTATCCCTAAAAGGTATAAAATAATCAGAAGTAAAAACTAAATTATTTCCAATTGTTGCGGATGATTTTAACAGTGAATTTGAAAACCAGTCTTGATTTCCATAAATTTTTATATTCAAACTATCAACTTGCAAACTATCTAAAACCAAATAAGAAAGTGCGTAAGCAGCATCATTAGAGTTAGATATAGGCAAATAAATACACTGAATTGTATCTCTATATTTATTTATCTTATCTACACTTTCTTTAAAATTATAAGAACCGCTCACATAATCAGTATTAGCCCAAATTTGACCACCAAGTCTAGTAAATTCATTTGCAAAGGATTGTGCAAGTAAAGCTGAATAAGTATCACTTGCATTTAATATTGCAGCCCTTCTTACAGTATCAACATTAAAAGCATAATTTGCCATAATTTTACCGCGTGTTTCAAAAGAAGGATTCGCTTGGAAAAAATTGCTGTTCTGCAATGTTAATCCATTTTCAGTTGCTGTTGGTGATATTAAAGGTATGTCAGTTCTATTAAATGCTTCATTTGCAAAACCAACTTCATCACTAAAAAGAGGACCAATAATAACTTTTAATGCAGGTATATTTTCAAATTCATCCCTTATTTCAAAAATCCTTTCTCTGTTTCTTTCAGTGTTTCTAATTAATATCCCAATTTTCTCATCGCGTGCTTTATTGTATTCGTCTACAGCAAATTGTACCCCTTGTAATATTTCGTTTACTGTTGAATGTTCATCTTCATTTTTGCTAAAGGGCAACATTACACCAATTATCGTTTCTATTGAACCAATTCTTTTTTCAAAACCCCCATGATTATATAAAGTTAGAGCGTCATTATATTCTTCAGATTTAGGATAGAAATTTATAATTTCTTTGAATGAATTTTTTGAGCTTTGAATATCCCCTTCTTTAAAATAAACTTGTCCTAGCAGATATAAAATATATGGTTTAGTAATGTTGCTTTTTGAATTATTGTATAATCTTATTAACTCTAATGATGAGAGATAATTTAATGCAATTTTCTTTCCGCTCAATTTTGCATAGTTAACATAATATGGTAAAGTTGTCTCATCAATAAGATTAGAAATATTGTTCATTGCTCCATAATAATCATCAATATCTAATAAGGAACTAATAAAAGTAACTAATGCTTCGTTTCTATATTTACTTTTGGGATAAAATTGTAATAAATTAGTTAAAGTTTTATTTGCTTGGCTATAATTTTTTAAATTTATTTCGCACTTTGCTTTAAATAAGTAAGCTACAGTAGTTTTAGAATTTAATTCATTATTCTCAACAATCCAGTTAAATGTTTTAAGTGCTGAGGAATAATTTTCGTTTTCAAATAATTTTACAGCATCATTAAATCTTAAGTCAATAATCTTTTGATCATTCTGGGAGAAAGTTGTAGAATAATAAAGAATAGGTATTACTAAAAGTATCAGTTTAATTTTATTCATTCCAATCATTTTTTATTTAATAAAGATAAAACATTACTCTTACCTTTTAATGCAAGGTTATGTTTCGAATCAATTTTTAAGGCTAGATCAAAATAATTAACAGATTGATTAATCCTCTTATTTTTTAATGAAACATCTGCTAGGCTTAAATAAAAATCTATATCGTTTTTATCTTCAAAACTAATACATTTCATATAAAATTCTTCTGATTTTTTATAATCATTAGCATGAAAATAGATATCTCCGGCTAATTTATAAACGCTATAATTGTCTTTACACAATTTTAGGCAAGATTCGATATTATCTATTGCAAAATTTATCATCTTTAATTTTAAATAAATTTGAGTGTAAATATATTTTAATTCCCAATAGTTTGAATAAAATTTTTTAGTAATATTCCGCGATCCAACAGGTGAAGCAGCTAGAATAAACTGCTGAATGATTGAACGCAGAATAGTTTTTTCTCTATCGTTTAACTCTTCGTGAAGCATTGGGTTTAAATTTTACTATGATTTATTTTTCTAATGACAAATATACCAATAAATGAAAAAATATCCTGATTCCCGATTGATAATAAAATTGGGATTTTTCATTTGAAAACTTCTAAAGGGCATCTCTAAAAACTATTTTTTTTATAGAACCACATAGTGGCAGGTGCTGATAAACACAGATGAAGCGGATTCACGCAGGATCATTTTTGTGGTTTTTGAAGATGCCCTAAAAATTAATTCGTAGATAATTTAATCGAATATCAGGTTCATCTTTTCAAATATTTCCAAATGTAATAAAAAATATTTTTGATAATTATCAGGTTAATATTATTTTAGGGTATAAAATAATTAAAGATTTGTAATTATGTCAAATAATACGGAACCGATTGCAGAAATGATTTGCGAATTAACTCGTAATTGCAATATAAAAGAAGAATATTTTGCTGCTAGTTTTAATCTCTCACCAACAGAAGTCAGATTGTTAAAATTATTCTCTGTCAAACCTAATTATACAATAAAAGAACTGCGAGATGTTTTAAAACTTACACCAGGTAGAATAACACATATTTTGTCATCTTTAGAGGTAAAAAAACTAATATCACGCACATTGGATCCGAAAGATAAGCGTGTAATTATTGTTAATCTTATGCCAAAAGCAGCTCCGCTAATTTCAAATCTTCAACAAAATTATCACGAGCTTCATAACAGGATACTCCAAAATGTTAAGGAGGAAGAAATGGAAAAGATCCTCTCTTCGCTGGAAATTCTTGTTGATGTTTTTAAAAAATGGGTAAATCAAAAATAATTTTATAGTATAAAATAAATTTCTTATAATCAATCAAGTTATTAAAATGAAAAAAAATAATCCTCATTCTTGCTTTTATAGGTTTATTAATAGTTTTAGTTGTCGGAACTTTATCACAAAAAGATTTTGGAGCCGATAGTTTTAATATGGAAGATTTCTTTGCAACAGAGGCGGCATTAAACTTTGTAATGATGGGATATAATTTAATGAGTTTATTTAGACAAGCAATACTTGGAACAAAAACACAGCAACAATTAAAAACATTATGTTACAAGGTATTTGCAATTGGCTCTTACATTACAAAAAATGGTAATCCCCCAATCTTAAAATTATCACTTGCAATGAAACGGCGAAATTGGTTTGAAGGACTTTGGTCTACTACAAATCTTTTCAGCTGGCCTTTTGTTGTATCAAATGAAAATTTCTAATGATAAATATGGGTTTAAATAAAATCATTTTTAAAAAGAAAATATTACTGTTATAACAGTAATATTCTCCGTCTATTTGATTCTTTTAATTAAAAATTAACATATAGAGATTATTTTACTGTTATAACAGTAATATTCTTGCTTTTACCCCCGAATAGGTTTAGATTACTTCATAAAATAAAATTATTACTGCTATAGTGGAAAAAATATGGATTCGAAATCAATTGGTAAAATAGTTAATAGCCATAGAAAGAAAAGTGGACTAACACAAAAACAACTAGCAAATATTGCCGGGGTTGGAAAAACAGTAGTACATGATATTGAAAAAGGCAAAGAAACAGTTCAATTAAATACACTAATGAAAATATTGTCTGCATTAAATATTAAAATTGAATTTAGCAGCCCTCTGCTAAAACAATCGGAGATTAAAAATGAGGAAAGCTAAAGTTTATAACTTCGGCAGGTATGCTGGCGATTTAATAGAACATGAGAAAAATAAATCTTACATATTTATTTATCATGATAACTACCAGGGACCTCCTATTTCATTAACAATGCCTTTAGATAAAAAAGAATATAATTATCAAACTTTTCCTCCTTTTTTTGAAGGACTTTTACCAGAGGGAATTCAACTAGATGCATTGGTACGTCAGACAAAAACTGATAAAAACGACCTTTTATCAATATTAATAATTACCGGCAAAGATCTGGTTGGTTCAGTTACAATAGAGCAAACAAAATGAACAGATGCCCTATTACCTACGAACCATGTGGTAATGAAAAATATTCAGCGAAAGGATTAAGACTCTTATCTGCAAATTTAAAAGGGTTAAATGATCTCACACTTACTCAGGAAGATCAATTGAAAGAAGCCGCTGCAAGAGCTATAAAAATGTCAATACAGGGAGTGCAACCTAAATTAAGCGCAAAGTTGAGGATAAAAGAAAAAAAATTCGATATTGTAGATTACGGAGGAGAGTATATACTAAAGCCACAGAACAACTTTTATCCCGAATTACCTGAGAATGAAGATATTACTATGAAACTCGCAAAGTTAGTGGGCATTGAAATTCCAATACATGGTTTAATTTATTCAATTGATGGACGACTTACATATTTCATAAAAAGATTCGACAGGTACGGTAAAAACAATAAATTGTCTATAGAAGATTTTGCACAACTGGCTGGCAAATCGAGGGAAACCAAATATGATTTCAGCATGGAAAAAATAATTCCTTTATTAAATCAATATTGTACTTTTCCGGTATTAGAAAAAATTAAATTATTCAGATTAACAATATTTAACTACCTTATTGGAAATGAAGATATGCATTTAAAAAATTACTCAATCATAACCAGGGATAACAAGGTTGAAATATCACCATCTTATGATTTGCTAAACACTACAATAGCGTCAAAGAATTTTACTGAAGAAATTGCACTCCCAATTGCAGGTAAAAAAAATAATCTTACTTCAAATACATTAATAAAATACTGGGGAGAAGAAAGATTACAATTAAATAACAATGTTATTAGCCAAATAATTGCCGAAATCAAAAAAGCTCAAAGGAAATGGGAAAACTTGATAAAAATTAGTTTTCTGTCCGATGAAATGAAAGAAAAATATTTTGATTTGCTGATCCAGAGGAGGGAAAAATTAAACATCTAATAATTTTTACAATTTTCTTGAAAACACCTTTGAGCGTTTAGAAGCAAAGACAATAGGACTCTTAAGAGCAGACAGTGGATTTTATGATAAAAAGATATTCGAATATTTAGAAAATCGAATAAAACCAGTTAATTACATCA
>PFVA01000017.1:0-237 GCA_002790365.1 Ignavibacteriales bacterium CG_4_9_14_3_um_filter_30_11 | reverse complement strand
GTGCCTCTGAATCTGGCGAAAAATTTTGTGGCATTTTTATTAATTTTCTAACACTTTAATTTTAGGAGAAAACAATGTCACATAAGTCAACCAAAACTGCTGAAGAAAAATTAGCCATCGTACTCGAAGGACTAAAAGGAGGAATAACAGTCAGTGATCTGTGTCGAAAATACGGGTTATCACAAGCAGTCTATTACAAATGGCGGGATAAGTTCCTTGATGGTGGGGAAAAGGGAT
>PFVA01000016.1:700-9985 GCA_002790365.1 Ignavibacteriales bacterium CG_4_9_14_3_um_filter_30_11 | reverse complement strand
TAAAATGTTTGGATATTTCCTTAAGCAAAATAGTTTCCAAGGTTAAAACAGTATCATAAAAATTTATAATATAAATTATTTAATTTTTTATTATATTCTTAACAGTTCATTTAAATTAATCTTTTAACAACTAATTTAATCGGGTAAATACATGAAAAAGCTATTTTGTTTTTTTCCTGTTCTATTATTTGTGATTTTATTTTCTTCAAAAAATAATGCACAAGTTACTAATCTAAAAGTCAATGGCTCTTCATCTCCTTTTACAATGACATCAGGAGATAATTTGTCATGGTCTTATAATTTAAGCTCGGGGGGAACTTCTATTTTTGAAGTTTGGGTAGATGTAAACTCAAATAATACAATCGATCAGAGTACAGATATTAGAATGTTTTTATTTACCATTACCGATGGAGTTTCTGAAGGTATTGATGGACCTGGGGATATGGATGGCACAGTAAATGGAGCTATATCAGATGGCCCATTTGGTTTAGGTTTAGCTCCAGGTAAATACATAATGAAAATTACAGAAAACAGTGTAGGGCAGACAATCACAGGTACTGTTAATTCACTTTCATCACCTTCTTATACTATTTCCGGTAAGGTCACTCCACCAACAGGTTTTAGCGCCAGCAACATTATTGTTGAAATGGATAGAGATGATATTACAGGCGTTATGTTGTGGAATTCTATTACTGATGTTAATGGTAATTATACAATTAATATGAGCTCTGATACTACCGGGCCTTGGACACTACAAATTTCAAGTACTCAGAATCCTTTTCCATCTTCTATAATTACACCACAAGAATACATAATTTATATTACTACAAGTTTAACAGGTAAAGATTTTGTGGTTACAAAAGCAGATGCAAAGGTATCAGGCACTTTAAAATTTGAAAACAATTCACCGGCTATAGGTTCTAGCTTAACGCTATTTGATTTAAATAGTAATAACCAAAATGGTACTTTTAGACACGATGGAACTGTAGGGATAGACGGATCATTTCAAATAGGGGTACCTTTAAGTGAATTGAATGGACAAAGGTGGGTTCTAGAATCCGATTTACACCAAAGCGATACCACTGAAAGTTATATGGACGCAAGGGTTGAAATTTCATCTATAAATCAAAATGACAGTTTGTACTATGACTTAATTTTTTACGAAGTTGATACAACAATAACCGGTAAAGTATCATTTCAAAACCAAACTGTATTTCCATCAAAATCAAACAATACTAATCTTTCTTTTATTACATTAATTGCATTAACAAGTACTGCACAATCTGCTGTACACAATAACACTTCTACTGGTGATTTTACATTAAGAGTATCTAGCAAACTTCCTTCTTATGATGTTTTTGGTATTGACTTACCGACAGGATACGATCCAATAACTATTCATAATGTTGCACCAGGTGCAACAAATGTTAATCTTAGCTTTATATTAACAGATGTTAAAGAAAGAACATCAGGCATTCCAGAATCTTATTCATTAAGTCAGAATTATCCTAATCCTTTTAACCCAACAACTAATATTAATTATGATATACCGAACGAATCATTTGTTAATATTACTGTGTATAATGATTTGGGTCAGGAGGTTATGACTTTAGTTAACAAAGAACAAAAAGCAGGGAAATATGTTGTTTCTTTTAATGCAAAAGTATTAAGTAGTGGAATCTATTTTTATCAAATTAAAGCCAATGATTTTGTTCAAATTAAAAAAATGATTCTGCTAAAGTAGTATTTTATTAGATTTTATAATTCTAAAAGAATTCTAAAATTTTTTTACTTATTTTGTTTAACCATTTAGGTTCAGACTTTTTTTGATGAATCTAAATGGTTAACTTTTTTATATTGTAATATAGATTTAAGATTAAATGAAAAATATTGCTGAAAAATTAACCAATGAAGAATATGAAAAGAATTTTGCAGAACTGCATCCACCCTTAACTCAAAATTCTGCAGCAACTGAAGCAAACAGATGTCTTTATTGTTACGATTCTCCTTGTATGAAAGCTTGTCCAACTCATATAGATATTTCTTCATTTATAAAAAAAATTGCTACTGGAAATTTGTTGGGTTCAGCCAAGACAATTTTTAAATCCAATTGGGTACCGCTTACTTGTGCAAGAGCCTGTCCAGTTCAAGTGTTATGTGAAGGAGCCTGCGTCTTTGTTGAGAAAGGTGAAAAACCTATCGAGATAGGGAGACTTCAAAGGTTTGCAATAGAAAGTTATTTTAATTCCTATAAACCTCAATTATTTTCTAAAGAAAAATCAAACGGTAAAAATGTTGGTATAATTGGTTCCGGTCCCTCCGGTTTAGCTTGTGCAGCTGAACTATCCCTGCTAGGTTATGATGTAACTGTTTATGAAGCCAATAAAATTCCAGGAGGTTTAAACACATGGGGAATTGCGCCATATAAATTAAGACAGGCAGATAGTTTAAAAGAAGTTGAATTTATAAAATCATTTGGTGTAAAATTTAAAACGAACACTAAGGTTGGTGAAGATATTTCATTTAATGATTTATATAAAAAACACGATGCAATTTTTATAGGAATAGGTTTAGGTGAATCAACAAGACTAAGAATTCCCGGTGAAGATTTAACAGGAGTAGTTGATGCCTTAGATTTTATTGAAGATGTTAAAAATGAAAAATGGGATAAAGTAAGTGTTGGAAAAAGAGTTGCTGTAATTGGTGCAGGTAATACTTCAATTGATGCAGTTACAGAAGCTAAAAGATTAGGAGCCGAACAAGTTTATGTAATTTATCGCAGAGGCACTGATGATATGTCAGCCTATGATTTTGAATATGAACTTGCAAAAAGCGATGAAGTGATATTTTATTTTAAAACTATGCCTAAAAAAATAACAGGCGATAATTTTGTTGAAGGAATTGAATGTGTAAAAGTAAAGCTTGGTGAAAAAAATGAAAAAGGAAAGAGGGAAACAAAAGTAATACCAAACTCAGAATTTATTTTACCAGTTGATATGGTTATAAAAGCTGTTGGACAAAATATAAGTAATAATTTTATAAATGATATTTATGAAATTAAAATTGAAAGAGGAAAGGTTGTTGTTGATGAAGATACTTTTCAAACAGGCAATAAAAAAATATTTGCAGGTGGAGATTGCATAAACGGAGGTAAAGAAGTAGTTAATGCCGCATATGATGGTAAAATGGCTGCTCATGGTATTGATAAATATTTAAATTCAAATAAAAAATCCGCGATAATTCGTTGAATCCGTGTTTATTCGCGTTCTATTGATTATAATTTTAGAGGATAATTAATGGCTGATCTTTCTACAAACTGCGGGGGAATAAAATCACCAAACCCATTTTGGCTTGCATCGGCTCCCCCTTCAAATTCTGCTTATCAAAATTGTAAAGCATTTGAACAAGGCTGGGGTGGAACAGTTTGGAAAACTATTGGTGAACCTGTAATGAATGTTTGCAATCGTTATGGTGGATTAGATGTAAACGGGTTAAAACTTGCCGGTTTAAACAACATTGAATTAATAAGCGACCGACCTATTGAAAGAAATTTTAAAGAAATTGCTGAAATAAAAAAACTTTGGCCTGACAAAGCAGTTATAGTTTCATTAATGGTAGAATCAAAAAAAGAAGCCTGGCATGATATAGTTAAAAGAACAATTGACACAGGCTGTGACGGAATAGAATTAAATTACGGTTGTCCACACGGAATGAGCGAAAGAGGAATGGGTGCCGCAGTAGGTCAGGTTCCCGAATACTGTCAAATGATTACAGAATGGGTAACAGAAGTTTCAACTATTCCCGTACTTGTAAAATTAACACCAAATGTAACAGATATTGTTTATCCTGCTAGAGCAGCAAAAAAAGCTAAAGCACATGGAGTCTCTCTCATCAATACAATTAATAGTATTATTGGTGTAAACTTAGATACTTTGGAAATACTACCTTCTGTTGCAGGCAAAGGCAGCCACGGTGGTTATGCAGGGCCAGCTGTAAAACCCATAGCTTTACATTTAGTTTCACAAGTTGCAAGAGATAAAGAAGTTTGTTTACCAATTTCCGGTATTGGCGGAATAAACAATTGGAAAGATGCACTTGAATTTATTCTTCTTGGTGCTTCATCTGTTCAAGTTTGTACGGCAGTAATGCATCACGGATTTAGAATAGTTGAAGATATGATAGAAGGTCTTTCAAACTGGATGGATGCTAAAGGTTATAAAACACTTGACGAAGTTATTGGTAAATCTTTACACAGGATAGATGACTTTGGCAATTTTAATCTTCTTCATAAAACTGTAGCAAGAATTGATCAGGAAAAATGTATTCATTGTAATCTTTGTTATATTGCCTGCGATGATGGTGCTCATCAGTGCATTGATTTAACACCTGTTAACGGACATAATAAAACAGTAGTAAGAGAAGAAGATTGTGTTGGCTGTGATTTATGTTCAATAGTATGTCCTGTTGAAGGATGCATTAATATGGTAAGATTAGATGATGGAAAGGAACAAAAAACCTGGAATGAATTGGTTCAACAATTTAAAAATGACGATAAAGAATTAAGTTGGGAAAATTTAGCAGAATTTCAAAAAAAACATGGAATAGTGATACATTAATAAGCTGTCAGCATTCAGCTTTCAGTAAAAATAAGAGTGGAAGATGAAGGATTTTAGAAATTTAAAAGTATGGGAGAAATCTCATAGTTTAGTTATGGAAATTTATAATATTACTAAAGAGTTTTCTAAAGCTGAATTATATGGATTGACATCACAAATAAGAAGAGCCACTGTTTCAATACCGGCTAATATTTCTGAAGGTTGTGGAAGATCGAATGGAAAAGATTTTGCAAAAGGTATCTTCAAATTGCAATGGGATCTTCCAGTGAACTTGAATATTTAATTTTTCTTTCAAGTGAATTAGAATTAGTAGAGATTTCTGTTTTTACTGAGCTAAATACAAAAATAATAGAAATTAAAAAAATGTTAACTTTATTAATGCAAAAACTGATTGCTGAAAACTAACAGCTAACAGATAAAAGGAATATACCATGTCAACATTAATTAAAAACGGAAGAATAATTACTGCAGAGCAGGATTACTTTGCAGATATCTACATCGAAAATGAACAAATAACTACAATAGGTAACGAATTAAAAATAGAAGCAGACAATATTATCAACGCAAAAGATAAATTTATAATTCCGGGGGGTATTGATGCCCACACACACCTTGATATGCCTTTTGGCGGGACAACATCATGTGATAATTTTGAAAGTGGAACAAGAGCAGCAGCTTTTGGTGGTACAACTAGCATTGTAGATTTTGCAATTCAAACTAAAGGAACCAAAATGCGTGAAGCTTTAGACACTTGGTGGGCAAAAGCAGAAGGCAAAGCAACAACCGATTATGGTTTTCATATGATAGTTACTGACCTTCCCGATGCAGATATAGAAGATATGAGTGATATGGTAAAGGAAGGAATAACAAGTTTCAAATTGTTTATGGCTTATCCCGGTGTACTTATGGTTGATGATGCAACAATATTTAAAGCATTAAAACATACTGCAAAAACAGGAGCTTTAGTTTGTATGCACGCCGAAAATGGAAATGTAATTGATCTGATTATTCAGGAAGCTTTGGCTCAAGGCAAATCTGCACCAATATATCACGCATTAACAAGACCAACAACTGCCGAAGCAGAAGCAGTAAATCGTTCAATAGCTTTAGCTGAAATGGCAGGCGCACCGGTTTATATAGTTCACTTATCTTCTAATGATGCACTTGAAAAAGTTGCCGAGGCAAGAGATAAAGGTCTGCCTGCTTATGCAGAAACTTGTCCACAATATTTATTTTTATCTATTGATGATGATATGAACAAACCCGGTTTTGAAGATGCAAAAGTAGTTTTCACCCCGCCTCTTAGAGAAAAATGGCATCAGGATAAACTATGGGCTGGCTTAAAGAAAAACACACTTCAAATAGTTTCAACTGATCATTGTCCATTTTGTTTTAAAGAACAAAAAGAATTAGGTATAGGTGACTTTACTAAAATTCCTAACGGGGGCCCTGGGATTGAACACAGAATGCAGCTTTTATTTAGTGGCGGTGTTAGTGAAAAAAGAATTACTTTAAATAGATGGATAGAAATTTGCTGCACTAATCCTGCAAAAATGTTTGGTATGTATCCTAGAAAAGGTACAATTACTATTGGTGCGGATGCAGATATTGTAATTTGGGATCCAAACAAAGAATATATAATCTCAGCGCACACCCACCACATGTGTACAGATTATTCAATGTTTGAAGGAAAGAAAATAAAAGGAAATGCTGAAACTGTTTTATCAAGAGGTGAAATTATTGTTAAAGACAATAAATTTTTTGGCAAACCAGGTAGAGGAAAATTTGTTAAAAGAGGTTCATACGGAACTGCATGGCAGTAAGAAAAATTTATGTATAATACCGGAAACAAAAAAGTAAAAGACGAACTATTAATTTTGCGAGATAAATTTCCTATTCTAAAAAATTCTACTTATCTAATTTCCAATTCTCTTGGTGCTATGCCGAAAAGTGTTTATAATAGAATGCAAGAATATGCAGAAACTTGGGCAAATCTTGGTGTAAAAGCCTGGCAGGAAAAATGGTGGCAATTGTCAATGGAAACGGGAAATTTAATCGCTCCTCTTATAGGTGCCGGTAAAGATGAAATTACAATGCACCCCAATGTTTCCTTAATCCAATCTATAATTGTTTCCTCATTCAATTTTAACACTAAAAAAAATAAAGTTGTTTATACTGACCTGGAATTTCCCTCTGATATGTATGTTTATCAAAAATTTGCAAAGAGCAAAGGAGCAGAAATACAAATTATTAAATCAGAAGATGGATTTATCCCCCCAACAGAAAAACTTTTAGAAGCCATAGATGAAAAAACATTACTTGTTCCAATTTCTCATGTTCTTTTTAGAAATGCTAATATAATGAATATAAAATCTATTGTTAAAAAAGCACATTCGGTTGGTGCCTTGGTTGTGTTAGATGCTTATCACTCAGTTGGTACGCTGGAAATTGATGTAAATGTTTTGGATGTTGATATTTTAATGGGTGGTGTTTTAAAATGGCTTTGCGGTGGACCTGGTGGCGCATTTCTTTGGGTCAAACCAGAGCTAAGAGAAAAACTTGAACCTGAAGTTACCGGCTGGCTAGCTCACAAAAATCCTTTTGCTTTTGAAAACGAAATGGAATACACAAACTCTGCTTATAGATTTATGAACGGCACACCTACAATACCATCTTTTTATGCTGCACAGGAGGGAACTAAAATTATTTCTCAAATTGGTATGGATAAAATCAGAAAAAAATCTATTCATCAAACCGAAAAAATAATTAAGCTTGCTGAAGAATACGGATACAAAATAAACACACCTAAAGAACCTGAATTAAGAGGCGGAACAGTTTCAATAGATATGTCTAATGCCCTTGAAATTTCAAATCAATTATTATCAAAAAATATTATGATTGATTACAGACCAAGTGCGGGAATAAGAATAGCCCCTCATTTTTATAATACCGATGAAGAAATTGATATTCTCTTTGATGCTATAATAGAAATAACAAAGGAAGAAAAATTTTAATATAAATTATAGGTTTACTCTAATAAGATATAATTATGCTTTAGTCATTACGAGTTACAAATAAAAGCGTTGCTTTTATATATCAAAAGAATGACTTTATCGTCATTGCGAACGAGTTCTCAAGTGAAGCAATCTCAGAAGTTCTAAAAGTGAGACCGCTTCGTTCCTCGCAGTGACAAAATGTAGGATGTCATTAGTAGCTGAGTGAAACATTCTGCCGAAGAAAAATAACTTCATCAGATTGCTTCGTGCCCAGACTAATCTGGATACTAGCAATGACAAAATGATTTTTAAGACTAAACTTTATCATCAATTTTAAATATTAGCAAAGGATTATTATGTCTTCTCTTTTTAATTCAGAACTTATAGAAACAGATTTATCAACAACTGGGGATAGTTCTTTAATCAATGATGACTTAGCCGCCACAAAAGTTAGTGAAAGAACTTGGGGAACTTATAATTTTGCTGCACTTTGGATAGGAATGAGTGTTTGCATTCCTACCTATTTACTTGCAAGTGGACTTATTGCCGGTGGTATGAATTGGTTGCAGGCATTGTTAACAATTACACTTGGCAATGTAATAGTATTAGTACCCATGGTACTTAATGCCCACGCCGGAACCAAATACGGAATTCCTTTTCCAATTTTAGCACGCGCTTCTTTCGGTACTTTGGGTTCAAATGTACCGGCACTTTTAAGAGCAGTTGTTGCCTGCGGTTGGTTTGGAATTCAAACATGGATTGGTGGGCAAGCATTTAATTCATTAATAATTTTACTACTTCCAAACTGGGCTGTTTTTTCTTGGGGACCTGCTGTTGGGTTTATGATATTTTGGGGGATGAATGTTTATTTTATTGTTAAAGGTACAGAGTCTATAAAATGGTTGGAATCTTTTGCGGCACCATTTTTATTAGTTACAGCGCTTGGATTATTAATTTGGGCATATATAAATGGTGGAGGTTTTGGACCCATTTTAAGTCAGCCAAGTAAATTTAATACAACCTGGGAATTTTGGAAATTTTTTGTTCCTGCTTTAACCGGAATGGTTGGATTTTGGGCAACTATATCTTTAAATATTCCAGATTTTACAAGATTTGCAAAAAGTCAAAAATCGCAGATGCTCGGTCAGGCAATAGGGCTGCCGCCTACAATGGCTTTTTTTTCTTTTATTGGAATTGCAGTTACATCTGCGACTGTTGTAATTTATGGTGAAGCAATTTGGGATCCAATAGTTCTGCTTTCCAAATTTGAAAATCCTTTTATAATTTTTATTTCTTTAGTTGCATTAATTATTGCTACGCTTACAACAAACATTGCGGCAAATGTTGTTTCACCGGCAAATGATTTTGCAAATCTATTTCCTAAAAAAATAAATTTTGTAAAAGGAGGATTGATTACTGCTGTAGTAGGAATTGTAATGATGCCATGGAAACTTCTTTCTGATTTTAGTGCTTATATTTTTGGATGGCTTATTGGTTATTCAAGTTTTTTGGGACCAATAGCCGGAATATTAATCTGTGATTATTTTATAATCAGAAAACAAAAATTGGAAGTGAAAGATCTCTATTTAAGAAATGGAATTTATGAATACAATAAAGGCTTTAACCCTAAAGGAATGATAGCTCTGGCATCCGGTGTGTTTATTGCTTTGATA
>PFVA01000016.1:0-678 GCA_002790365.1 Ignavibacteriales bacterium CG_4_9_14_3_um_filter_30_11 | reverse complement strand
GTTTATTGCTTTGATAGGCTTAATTGTTCCGCAGGTAAGTTTTTTATATGATTATGCATGGTTTGTAGGATTTGTAATGGCTTTTGTTGTGTATTATTTGCTGATGAAGAAATAGTATTTCTATTTTGTCATACCGGACAAAGATCCGGCATCTTATTCCTTTTCTAAGGAGATTCCGGTTTTTCGCTATGTTCGACCGGAATTACATTCATTTATTTTTTACTTTTATAATTTCCGCAGCAATGCTAACAGCAATTTCATCAGGAGTTTCAGCTCCTATTTCTTGACCAATTGGAGAATGGACTTTGGAAATTAAATTTTCGTTTATTCCTTTTTCTTTTAATGCATTAAAAATATTTCTTATTTTCCTTTTGCTCCCCATCATTCCTATGTATTTTACTTTTTTATTTATTACGGAAATTAATGCTTCAGTATCAGTTAAATAATTAGATGTAGTAATAACTATAAATGAATTATCTCCTTCAATTATTTTATTTCCAACCTCATGGTATTTACAAATAATAATTTCATCAGCATAAATGTTTTGTTTTATTGTATAAACTTCAGCTCTATCATCAAAGACAATAATGTAAAATCCTAGTAATTTCAAAATTTTTGAAACAGACAAACCTACATGTCCGCTACCAATTATAAAAGCAGTTTCTATAAAACCGATTT
>PFVA01000124.1 GCA_002790365.1 Ignavibacteriales bacterium CG_4_9_14_3_um_filter_30_11 | reverse complement strand
AGATGGTAAAATAATTCAATTAAAAAAGCCAATTTATGGGAAAGCAGATTTTGGAAAAGGGGAAGTTGAAACTGTTTCAGTAAGTTGGGGTGATATTGCAACAGCATATTATACAACAGGTATTCCAAATATTTCAGTCTTTTTTCAACTTACTAAACAAACAAAAAAAATAATTGAAATAAATTCTTTTGTTAAATGGATATTATCACAAAATTTTATGCAAAATAAATTAAAATCTCAGATAGAGAAAAAATATAAAGGACCTGATGAAAAAGTGCGCGAAACTGCAAGAGGAATAATATTTGCAGAGGTAATTAATTCATCAGGACAAAAAATGAGATCAAAATTAATTACCCCAGAAGGATATAAACTAACTAGTATTACAGCTTTGGAAATAATTCAAAAAATTTCAAATGGAAATGTAAAGCATGGCTATTATACACCAGCTATGCTCTACGGTACAGATTTAATAAACAGTTTGGAAGATGTTTCTTTAACAGATATTTTTTAATAACTGATGTTACGCAAAGCTGAAAGATGGCGGTAAATTAAGAAAATAAAGTCTCTGCTTCGTTAAAGAGTTATCATTTTATTTGAATTCAATTCAGGAAACAAAGATGTCATCTTTTCACTGTTCACTTTCTGCGTAAGATGAGTTAATAATTGAAACAACTAACAGACTTCAATAGTGCAAGAAAAGCAATTCTTTTTAGATTGATAAGCAATCTAGCTTTATTTAATTTTGAATATACAATCGGAGATAAAAATTGAACACCCTAAAAACTACATTTTTAATGACAATGATGATTGTTCTCTTCCTTTTTGTTGGTAATTTATTGGGAGGAACATCAGGAATGACAATTGCATTTATTTTTGCACTTGTAATGAATTTTGGGTCTTATTGGTTTTCTGATAAAATTGTTCTAAAAATGTACAGGGCTAAAGAAGTCACAAAAGAAAACAGTCCAAAATTCTTTGCTTTGGTTGAACAACTTTCCCAAAATGCAGGTATTCCAATACCAAAAGTTTATGTAATTAATGACCCTACTCCAAATGCTTTTGCTACAGGCAGAAATCCGGAACACGCAGCTGTGGCAGCTACTACCGGAATATTAAATGGATTAAATAATGACGAATTGAGTGGAGTAATTGCTCACGAATTAGCTCACATTCAGCACAGAGACATTTTAATTGGAACTATAGCTGCAACAGTTGTTGGTACAATTACTTTTTTAGCGCAAATGGCTGGTTGGACAATGATGTTTAGCGGAAGAGGAGGGGACAGAGATAACAGAAGCGGTTTTGCCTCACTATTTTTAATAATTCTTGCACCAATTGCTGCTACATTATTACAATTAGCTATTTCACGCTCAAGAGAATTTGCTGCAGATGAAGGCAGTGCAGCTATTGCTGGTAAACCATTAGCCTTGGCATCGGCTTTAGAAAAAATTTCATCTGCTAATCAATTAAAACCTGTTTCACATGCCGGTCCGGCAACAGCACATATGTTTATTGTTAATCCATTAAAAAGCGGTGGAATTAAAAAATTATTTTCAACTCATCCATCAACAGAAGAAAGAATTAAAAGATTGGTAGAAATATCAAATCAAATGAAATAATTATGATGAATATTAAGAGATTAGTTTTTATTGTTATAATTTTTCCATTTTTTGTTTTTGGACAAACAAAAACTAATATTAGTATCTACAATGAGTTGGTGGATTCATCCGTTATTTCTTTAATTAATAATTTACCTATTGGTGAAAAAGAAATTAATCTTAAACTTGAATTGGGTGAGTCTTATTCATTTTTTCAAAACCGAATTTTATATGACTTAAATGAAAAGAAAATAAAGGTAAATTTATTTCCTACTTTAATCGAGGGAAATTCCAGAGTTAATTATGTTCTTGAAGAATTAAATGTTGAATATTCAGATATAGAAAGGGAAGGATTGTTTGGTGAGTTTATGATGCCAAGGGAATTAACATTAAAAGGTAATTTCAATATTTCAAAAGAAAATATATTTACTAAAAATTTTAACTATACTTTTTTAGATACCGTTAATGTAAAAGCTGTTAATGACATAGAAAATGGATCTTACTCTTTTACAAAAGGGGAAATGCCTTCAGAACCTTTTTTTTCAAGTATAACTGAACCTGTTATTGCTATAAGTAGTGCTGCAGTTGCTATTATTTTATTCTTCACCATTCGTAGTAAATAGTTATATTTAACTTTTAAGCTTTAAACATTTTGATTATAATTGTAGTTCTAAATCTCTAAAAAACTTATGAAAAATTTATTAATAATAATTTTACTTATAATTGTATCCTTTTACTTTTTTGGTTGTTCTTCATCACTTGACACCAGCAGTTTTACTGGTGAACAAAAATTAGAGTATGCTAAAAAATTATATAATGAAGAAGATTATTTTGATGCTCTTCAAGAATTTAATGCAATAGTTCTTGAATATCCTGGTAGCGCTATAGTTGATGATGCTCTATATTATACGGCAATGACAAGATTTCAAAGAGGAGAATATATTTTATCTGCATTTGAATTTAGCAAATTGATAAAGAATATGCCCGCAAGTGAATTTGTACCTATTTCTCAGTATATGCTTGCTGAATGTTATTATGAACTATCTCCACATTTTACTTTAGAACAAAAATATACCAAAAAAGCTATTGAAGAATTCCAGGCCTTCATAGATTTTTTTCCTTCCAACAATAAAGTAAAAGAAGCTGAAAACAAGATAATAGAGTTAAATAATAAACTTGCACAAAAAGAGTTACATAATGCTAGCATCTATGAAACTTTAGGTTATTATGATTCAGCTTTATACTATTATTCAAATTTAATAGAAGTCTATCACGAAACTATTTACGCTCCACAAGCAATGCTAAGTAAGATTAATTTACTTGAAGATAGAGATAAAAATGAAGAAGCTCTTGCTGAAGCAAATAAATTTATTACCCGTTATCCTGAAAGTCCATTGATTGATCAAGTTAAAAAAATAAAAGCATCATTAGATAATAAGTTCTCTAATATAGATAAATGATAAAACCTAAGACTGTAAAAGATTCAACAATAACAATGACTGAATTAGTATTACCCCACTATACTAATCAATTAGGTAAACTTTTAGGTGGTCAGTTAATGCATTGGATAGATATTTGTGCAGCGATAGCATCTGCAAAACACACACAGCATGTATGTGTTACTGCTTCTGTTGATAGAATAGATTTTATACATTCTATAAACTTAGGTGATGCAGTAACTTTAACAGCAAGTGTAAATAGAGTTTTTAATACATCTATGGATGTTGGAGTAAAAGTTTACTCCGAATCTTTTAAAAAAGGAACTAGAACACACACCAACACAGCATTCCTTACTTTTGTTAGTGTTGATAATAATGGAAAACCTGTTAAAGCGGCTGAAATATTTCCAGAAACTGATGAAGAAAAGAGAAGATATGAGGAAGCATTGCAAAGGAGAGAAAATCGACTTAAAAATAGAACCAAAGCTTAGGACCCTTCTTTTTATCTTAGTTTTTTCTTACCAAGCTTTTGCCCAAATACCTATAAATGGCTTTTGTAATTATAATAATTTTAAAATCCCTTCAGAATACACCTCCTTAGTACCAGTTAATTTTAATAAAGATAAGTTCAATGATCTTATTATTTTCAATAACTCAAATAAAAATTATTTAAGCATTGAAGGATTTGATAATGAATTTGGAAGGTTACGATATTTAAAATCTACTTTTGAAATTAGTAATATTGTTGGTATAACAAATAATGATTTTAGAGAAAAATATTTTGCTTTTACATCAAGAAAAGGCAGATCATCTGGCATAATAAGTTTTAATAAATATGGAAGAATAAAAGTAGAGAAAATTTTAAAATTAAATTCTTATCCTGAAAACTTAAGTGTTGCAGATATTAATCATGATGGTAAATCTGAAATATTAATCTCAGGCAGCTCTTTTGAAGGGTTATCAATAATAACCCAAAACTGGCATGGTTTAGAGGAAAAAAAAATACTAAGTAAAAATACTTTTAATGAAGCAGTTTTTGTCGATTTAAATGATGATGACAGAGCAGATATAGTCGCATATAGTGCTGTTGAAAGATCAATGTATTTTTTCTTTAATGACGGTTATGGGAGATTAAATTTACTCAGGACAATTCCAATTGCAGAAAATTTAATTACTCTAAAAACCAAAGACTTAGATTCTGATGGTTATAATGATATTATTTATTCAACAGATAAATCATTTAAAATATTTTGGGGAGATTCAGTCTCATCTTACGATTCAATTAGTGAAATAATTACAAGTAAGATACCAGATAAATTTATTTTAGGCGATTATAATGTAGATGGGAAAATTGATATTGCATATTTGGACAAAAGGATTTCCAGTATATCAATTTTGTATTCTAAAGGTAACCGTGAATTTTATGAAGAAATTCCATATCTAAGAAAGAAAAATATTAATGACTTAGTTAATTATAGCAGCAGTATTAATAACGGAATTATGGCGATAGCTGATGACGGTAATATGTATAACTTTTCTGTTATTAATACTTATGAAGATAATTCCAATTTATTAATTGGCGGTACACCGGCAACACTAAACTATTTTGATTATAAAAAAGATGGAATCACTGATATAGTATTTATTGATAGTACTTATAATAATTTAAATCTATTAGTCAGGGGTAACTCAAAGAAACCAATTTTATTTTATTCATATCCTTTATTTGAAAAACATGATAAAATATTTATTGACGATGAAGACCCTTACATTAAAACTTTTTACTGCTATTCATCATCTAAAAAAGTTGTTGAAATAATAAAGTATAATTTTGACCAAATAGGAATTACAAGAAACTCCTTATACACATCTGGTAAAATACTTTCATTGGACATTAAAAAAGATAGAAAAAATATAGATAAAATTTATATAAATTATCTAAAGGGAGGTTCTTTAGCACTTAATATAAATTTTATACAGGATATAAGAATATTGAACTCAGATTATCCTAATTTAGATGATAGTGTATTAACTGCAATTTTAAGTTTCTCTGATTCTTTGGATATTTTTTATTGGCAGAAAAGAAGTGATAAATTGAATTTAAAAGAAATATCTATAAAAAATGTTACACCATTACCTTTAACTAAGTATAGTACTAATAGTCTAAATTCAGTTTTATATTTTAAAACTGATAAATACTTAACAAAAAAATATAATTTTAATAATTTAAGTCTAATAGGGAATAATGGAAAAAACTATTTTGTATATACAACTAATGATACAACAAAAATATTAAAAGAAAAGGTAAGGAATAATATTAAAATTATTAAAGGTGATATTTTTTTTATGGGACATTGGAAGTTAAATAAAAGGGATAACATTTATGTCTATTCTAAAGCAAAAAAAGAAATTTATAGAATAAATATTAATATAAATGACCAGTCTTTTGAGCTAAAAAAGATATTAGGGGATATAAACGGTTATGACTTTTTCACAGATTATTCTGCATCTTTTTATGATAACCTTTTTTATATTAATGAAAATAATAATACAATTTCTATCAAACATATGAACTAATATGAAAATAATTAAAATTTCTTTTTTGCTGGTTTTATTCACTACTTCATTTATTGTTGCGCAATCAACCAAGGTACAACTTGATGCTTGGTATAATTCATACAAAGGATTAAGATTTGGGACCCATATTTTCCAAAATCAAAATCCTAATGCAGAAACAATTAAACAAGGTGGATATATAAAATGTGGATTGGAACTTGCAAATCAGTTAAGATTAAATTTTAATTCATTTTTTCCAAATCAAAAAGAAGAATTAAAAAAGATTCTTTCTCGTCCTGTATTACATACAAGTATTGTTTCTCCTTCAGGAAAATTTAGAATTCACTATGATACCTCAGGAACAAATAAACCCATTTATAGTATTTCAGATTTAGCTATAGCAATTGATTCATCATACAACTATGAAGTTACATTTTTAGGTTACCCTGCGCCTCCATCTGATAGCGGTGCAGGAGGTGATGATTTATATGATATTTACATTTATAACCTAGGTTTACTTTATGGTGAAACGGATTTTGAAAATGAATTATCACCAGGAAGTAGTAAGTTTACTACTTATATAGCAATTGATAATGATTTTAACGGTTTTTTTACAGAAGGAATTGATGCAGCCAGAGTAACTGCTGCTCACGAGCTCCATCATGCAATTCAAGTTGGTAACTATATTTTCAGATCTGATGATATTTATTTTTATGAATTAACTTCTACTGCATTTGAAGATATTGTTTACCCATCCATAAATGATTATTTCCAATATTTACCAACATATTTTAATAATACTCAAGTTAGTTTTTCTGCAACAACAGGATATGAGCTTGCTATTTGGAATCTATATTTGAATGCTGCTTTTGATGCTGATATAATTAAAAGACAATGGCAATTAATGCCAACTATGAAAGCAGTAAATGCAGTAAATACTAGTTTGAGTGAAAAAAGTTCATCATTTGCAGATGCTTTAAATGAATTCGGTAAGTGGGTTTATCATACTAATTATAGAAATGTTCCCGGGCAATATTTTATTGATGCAGCTAAATTCCCAATAGTAAGCCCTGTTTCAACACTCTCTTTTAATTTAAATTCAGACAGTGTAAATTTTTTATCAAAACCTCTATCACTTAATAATGTAAGATTTATTAATACTACAAATTCAGATACAATTGATGTTATAGTATCTAATACAGATGTGCAGGCTGGTGCAGATAGTTCCGGGAAAAATTATCCTGCACAATATATATTATTTACTTCAGCACAATCTGGAGCAACTAAATTAAATGACAACTATTATTCCAAATTGAATGTAACAAATCAAAATAATTGGAAGAAAAATGAATTTATTAATGGTCAGTTAGTTGTAAATGCTACTCCTCCGACATATCAATCAGGTGATTATGCATTTCCAAATCCATTTAATTATAAAAACAATTCAATAATCTATTTACCAGTTTCATCAAGTACGGGGGGTATAGCAACATTAAATATTTATTCGGCAAACTTAAAACTTCTTTATTCAGCAGATAAAAATATATTAATAAGTAACGGCAAAAATTTTGTAATTTGGGACGGAAAACAGATTAATAATGAAAAACTTTCATCAGGTGTTTATATATATGTTACCAAATTAGGAGATGAAATTTTAAAAGGGAAGCTGGCTATTTTTAATGAATAATTATCACCTGGCTGCTGAACAAATAACAAAAAAGTTTGGAAGACGATTAATTTTTAGTGATCTTAATTTTCAATTTCAGAAAAATGGTATTTATGGAATAACCGGAATTAATGGCTCGGGTAAATCAACCTTAATTAAAATTATTGCCGGAATCATTTCTCCCTCATCAGGCAAGGTAATTCATCAATTCAAAAATGAAATTATAGATTCGACAAATTTACATAACAATATTGGTTTTGTTGCTCCATATTTAATTATGTACGAAGAATTTTCTGCTTGGGAAAATTTAAAGCATATTTCCAAAATCAGAGGCATAAAATTTAATACTGAATTATTTAATTCATTGATGGATGATTTTTTATTGTTAGATAGAAAAGATGATCTTATTAAAACTTATTCATCAGGAATGAAGCAAAGATTTAAATTTATATTTGCTTTAATGCACACACCTAAAATATTGCTTTTGGACGAACCAACATCGAATCTGGATGATGCCGGGAAAGAATCTGTTTATAAAATTATTAAAAGGGAAGGACAAGATAAAATTGTTATTATCGCATCCAATGAAAAATCAGATCTTGATTTATGCAACACAAAATTAGAATTACAAGATTTCAAATTATAAATAAGTAAAATTATTGAAACCATTTGCCCTTTTTAAAAAAGATTATCATTCTGAATTACGAACAAGATATGCAATAAATTCCTTAGCTATGTTCATAATTGTTGCCCTAAGCGTAATTCTATTTTCAATTGGAAATGAGAAAGTTCCACAAAATCTTACCGGTGGACTTCTTTGGGTAGTAATATTTTTTTCGGCAATGTCGGGTTTATCAAGAGCATTTGTCTCCGAAGAAGATAGAGGTACAACACTTTTACTTCAACTTATTGCCAAACCCTCAACTATTTTTAATGGAAAACTTCTTTTTAATCTTATATTGGTTTTTTTAATGAATATTGTAATTACATTACTTTATTCAGCTTTATTTGAAGAATTTATTATAAGAAATATTATACTGTTTTTGTCAACTTTTTTTCTTGCTAATATCGGATTGGCAGTTGCATCAACAATAATTGCTGCAATAATTTCTAAAGCCGGCGCAAAGGGAACATTATACCCTGTACTATCGTTTCCAATTCTACTTCCATTAATTTTAATTTCCGTGATGTTAACCTCGTATTCTATGCTTGGCACATCATTTGATCAAGCTTTAGTGGAAATAATGGTGTTGGTTTGTTATGATATTATTATGTTAACTGCATCATATATGTTATTCGATTTTATATGGAAAGATTAGTTATTTTACAAATAAAAAAATAAAAAGTTATGGTTTGGAAAATATTCTTATTCTTATTACTTGCTTTTGTTTCCGTTGCGGGAATATCTTTTCCCATTGTTGAGAACCCACAAACTTGGTATCAATTTCCACTTATTCCGGGATTAGAAGAAAATGCAAAAATTATTTTCTTTCATGTTCCAACGGCTTGGCTAACTGTAATTGGGTTTTTAATATCTACAATTTACAGTATAAAATATTTAAGAAAGAAAAACTTAGATGACGATACTAAATCTTATGTAGCTGCTCAACTTGGACTTATATTTTGCATATTAGCAACAGTAACCGGTGCTGTTTGGGCAAAATTTGCTTGGGGCTCATATTGGAGCTGGGATCCAAGACAAACAAGTATTTTTGCATTGATGCTAATATACGGAGCTTGGTTTGCTCTTCGTTCTTCAATTGAATCAGAAGAGAAAAAGGCAGCTTTATCAGCAGTTTATTCTATACTGGCTTTTGTAACTGTTCCATTTTTTGTATTTATTATGCCAAGAATTATGGATGGTTTACATCCCGGTTCAGCTGATGATAAATTTACGCCAAGCGGCGGTCCCGTTGTAAATTTTAAAATGAACAGTAATATGCTTTTGATTTTTTTCTTATCGTTAATTGCATTTACTATTTTATTTTATTGGATGTGGAATATTGGTTACAGATCGTTACTTATAAAAGAAAAATTAAATAAAAAGATAATAAGAGGATAAAATTGGAAGGATTTTATAATTTTTTAATTAGTAATGCAATTTTCATTGTAATGATTATTGTTTTAATTGTTTGGATAGGTATATTTACATTTTTATATAATTTAGATAAAAGATTAAAAGGAATAGAAAAAGAGATTAAAGGAGACAAACATGAAAAATAAATATTTTTTCGGTGGTTTTATTATTGTTGTTTTTGTTGGCTTAATGGGTTATTTGGTAACACAAAGTAATATTAAATATGAAGATAATATTAATAAAGTTAAAACTGAAAATAAAACTGTAAAAGCAACCGGACTATGGGTAAAAGAAAAAGATTATACTTATGATAATAAAAATAGAATGCTTACTTTTTACATGAAAGATGCACAAGGAAATGAAATGAAGGTTGTTTTTAACGGAGCTGTTCCTAATAACTTCAAATCAGCACAAAGTCTAGTTGTAACAGGAAAATATAACGATGGATATTTTATGGCCAATTCTATTTTGACTAAATGTCCAAGCAAATATCAAGGACAAAAAGTTCAAAGCTCAGGAATTTAAAAGATATCTAGTTTTTTATTTACTTCATCTTTTTACAGATTTTTATTTTG
>PFVA01000035.1 GCA_002790365.1 Ignavibacteriales bacterium CG_4_9_14_3_um_filter_30_11 | reverse complement strand
TACTATCCAAAAATTATATTGATTATAAAGATCTTGAATTCTGAAAAACATTTCCTGAGAAAATCCCGGGAAAGTGGAAAAGAAAAATTTTGCAAGAGAAGAAAATTCATTACTTGGTGTCCACCATAAATAGTGTCCAATTAAATAACCTAAAACTGCTCCGCTGATAGAACCGAAAGTACAAATTAGTGCAAACTTAAAAGCTTTTTTTCTCGCACCAAGAATAAGTGCAATTAATAATGCATCCGGAGGAATTGGAAAAAAAGAAGATTCTGCAAAAGCCAAGACAAAAAGAACAATTGCACCGTATGATGTTTCTGCCCAGGAAAGAACCCAATCATATAATTTTCTTAAATAATTCATCTTTATAATTTTACAAATATTAATCAAAAACTTAATGATTTTTTAGCGGATAAAGAATAACTTTAATTATCATATATTAAATAATATTTAACAATGTTCTCTAAAAAACATTATATAAATTGGTTCTCATTAATATTTATAATTACCTCTTTAATTATAGTTTTTTTTGAGTTTCAATTAATTAAATCCCACCTGGTTATTATAATCAATAATTTGTTTGGGGCTACATTAATGATAGTTGTCTATAATATTTCGGATAAATTTCTAGACCCTAATAAATTTGATGTTTTTCTTGTTGCATTAACCTTTATATTTAGCTTTATATCTTATTTATCTTTTTTTCCATTAATATTTTACATCATCTTTTTACTTTTCTTCTTCAGAAATAATATTACCAAATTTTTAATCTTTATTTCAGTAATTATAATTTTCTTTTCCTTAATTCAAAAATTTATGTTTGGTATTATTACCACTGAAATATTTTATTGGGATTTCCCTTTACTTTGGATAATTACATTATACTTACTATCCATTTACTCCGGATGGATGGTTGCTGATATGCAGGAAGTTTATTTCGGTAGCGGAGTAATTATTTTTTTATGGTCTTTAATTTTTTGGTTAACAAATAATAATTTTGGAAGTATATCAGTAGTATCTTTTCTTTCGTCTATTCCATTTTTCATTTTTTCATTTAGAAAATATAAAGTGGACAAATTTTTAGGGAAGGTTTATACAGATTTGTAATGTTGTCATTCCCGTTACGCTGTAAACCGGGATCTCATAAATGATGAAAGATTTTTTTTAAAGGAGATTCCCGCATACATAAGAATGACATAATAAGGTTTCAACTCATCAAAGAAGCTATACATGCTGTATAAACAATATCATCAACACTGCAACCTCTGCTAAGATCAAAGAACGGTTTATTTAATCCCTGCACAATTGGACCAACTGCTGTAGCTCCGCCAAGTCTTTCTGCAATTTTATAGGCAATATTTCCAGCGTTCAAATCCGGAAAAATAAACACATTAGCTTTGCCGGCAACATTGCTTCCCGGAGCTTTTCTTTTTCCTATTGAATCTATTATTGCAGCATCAAATTGAATCTCTCCGTCAATATTTAGCTCAGGCCTTTTTTGTTTTACAATTTTTAAAGCACTTAATACTTTATCAATACTTTCGTGTTTGGCACTTCCTTTGGTTGAAAAAGAGAGCATTGCCGTATAAGGATCTTCACCAACTAATTTTTTAAAATTATCTGATGAAGAAATAGCAATATCAGCTAGTTGCTTTTCGTCAGGATCAGGTACAACGGCACAGTCTGCAAAGCAATAATTATAATTTGGTAAAATCATTAAAAAGAAACTGGAAACGACAGAAATCTCGGGTTTAATTCCAACGCATTGTATACCTGCGCGCAAAACATCTCCGGTTGAAGCAACTGAACCTGCAACACTTCCGTCAGCCATTCCTTCTTTTATCATCATTGCAGCAAAAAATAAATTATTTTTTATTGTTTCTCTTGCCTGTTCAATCGAAACTCCTTTTTTCTTTCTTATGTTAAAATAAATATTAGCAAAATCACTAAGCTTATCTGCTGAATTAGGATTGATTATTCTAATACCATTTAATTTTAACTTCAATTTATCAGCGTTTGTTCTTATTTTGTTTTCTTCTCCTAAAGTAATAATTGAAGCTAAATTATTATTTAATAATTTATCGGCAGCTTTTAATATTCTTTCATCATCAGATTCTGGTAAAATAATTGTTCTTTTATTTTGTGAAGCTTTTATCTTTATATTTTGTAAAAGGGGCAGTTCCATATTAATCTCCTAATATCTGTATATTTATTTATTAAAATTACAAAATTTGAGAGATACTTATGACTCATTCTTCTCAATTATATTTTAATAATTCATCTTACGCAAAAAGTGAGCAGTGAAAAGATGACATCTTTGTTTCCTGAATTGAATTCAAATAAAATAATAACTCTTTAACGAAGCAGAGACTTTATTTTCTTAATAAAAAGATGTCATCTTTCAGCTTTGCGTAACATCAGTTAATAATTACTTTAATTACTAAAACTAATCAAAGCCAATAAATAAAGGCTTTCCATTGATTAATTAAATAAAAAACAATACATTCACATTTCTTATTTATGATGATAGAACAAAATCTTTATAAGATTAAAGAAAACATATTTAATATATGTGCAAGTGCAAATAGAAATCCTGCAGAAATAAAACTTATTGCTGTTTCAAAAAATTTTGGTGTTAGACATATTGAAGAAGCATACGCAGCAGGTCAAATTGATTTTGGTGAGAATAGACCTCAGGAATTAGAGGGTAAATCAAAAATAATTGATAGTAATATTTGCTGGCATTTTATTGGTAATCTTCAAAAGAATAAAGTTAAATATGTAGTTAAAACAGCAGAATTTATTCATTCTGTTAATTCATTGGAATTAGCAGAAGAGATTAATAAACGATCTGAAAAAAATGATAAGGTTCAAAAAATTCTTGTTGAAATAAATACATCTGAAGAAGAGTCAAAACAAGGATTAACTAAAGATTCTGAAATTGAGAAAGTTATCTATAATATTGGTGATTTGAAGAACATAAAACTTGTCGGTTTAATGACTATGGCACCATATACTGAAGATGAAAATAAAATTAGAAAAAGTTTTGTTTTTTTGCGTATGTTAAAAGATAAATTTGTCCAAAATGGTGTAGAACTTAAACATCTATCAATGGGAATGTCATCAGATTATAAAATTGCAATTGAAGAAGGATCAACAATGATACGAATTGGTTCTGCTATCTTCGGAGATAGGGATTATTCAAAAAGTTGGAGAGAATTATGAAGATCTCACCACTAAATATTAAAAGACAAAAGTTCAGCAAAAAAATAAGAGGTTTTGATCCTGATGAAGTGGAAGCTTTTCTTGCAAAACTTGCTGATGAATTTGAAAATTTACAAAGAGTAAATGATACTTTAACTAAAGAATTGGAAAATGCTAAAGAAAAGCTTTCCGAATACAGACGCATCGAAAAAAATTTACAGGATACTTTGCTTAGAGCACAAGAATCATCTTCTAAATCAATTGAGTCAACAAAAAGACAATCTACACTAATGGTTAAAGAAGCTGAAGTAAAAGCATCACAGATTTTAGAGAAAGCAAGAGAGGATGCAAATGAAATTAGAACTGCTGTGTTGCACCTTAGAGATGAAAGAGATTTGATAGTTTCAAAATTAAAATCAATCATCCATTCACAAGCTCAGTTGGTGGAATTAAAATTAACCAGCGGTGATGAAGAAACAGATGCTGATCAATTCAGTTTTGAAAACAAAGAAAAATTAAAAGTTGATATAGACGACATAGTTAAAAAATTATTATAAAAATGAGCGAATTAATTTCTAAAATACAAGAGACGCTTAAAGTCATTAAAGAATATACCAAGGAAGAATATCCTGTAGGTATTATACTTGGCACCGGACTTGGTGGTTTGGTAAAAGAAATAAAAATTGAACATCAAATAGATTACTCAAAACTTCCACATTTCCCTCTCTCAACTGTTGAGTCACACAAAGGTAAATTAATTTTTGGAACTTTAGGTGATAAAAAAGTTGTAGCAATGCAAGGCCGCTTTCATTACTATGAAGGTTATTCAATGCAGCAAATTACTTACCCGGTAAGAGTAATGAAATTTCTTGGTGTGAAAATTTTATTAGTTTCTAATGCATGCGGAGGTATGAATCCTATTTATCAACGCGGTGATATTATGCTGATGATTGATCATATCAATTTTTTGGGTGATAATCCATTAATAGGTAAAAATGAAGATGAACTTGGCCCAAGGTTTCCGGATATGAGTGAGCCTTATGGCAAGGAGTTGATTTCTTTGGCAGAAGAAGTAGCTCTTAAAAATAAAATTAAAATACAAAAAGGTATATACATTGCTGTTCCAGGCCCAAACTTAGAAACTAAAGCAGAATATAGATTTTTAAGAGCAACAGGCGCAGATGTAGTCGGTATGTCAACTATTCCAGAAAATATTGTTGCAAATCATATGGGAATTAAAGTGCTGGGAATCAGCATTATTACTGATGAGTGTTTCCCTGATTCATTAAAACCAGTAAATGTTCAAGAAATTATAGAAACAGCACAAAAAACTGAACCAAAAATGACATTAATAATGAGTGAAGTAATAAAAAAATTATGAAGAATTTAAAAGTACCCGTATATCACTTTTTCATTCCGATACTGTTGGCACTGTTAATGTTCGGATCAAATTTCTTAAATACAAACATATTTGATTTTGGAAATAACGCATTTGCTGTTTGGTTTGTTCTCCTTCTTTTGTGCTTTGCCTGTGGTTGGTATATGGATAGAACATTGAACTGGAATTTAGGCGGGAAGGTTGTTTTTGCAACTATTGTTGCTGCAACTTTTATCAGTTTGGTTGTTGTGGTTACTTTTAGAGAATATTTCTTTGGAAATCAAACAGTTGTTGAAGATTTAGTAATGTATACGCTAAGAAATATTACTCTTGGTTCAATTTCATTTTTTGGTTTGGCTGTTGCAGAGATTTTAATGTTAGAAAAAAATTATGCTATTGTCTCTGAAAAATTAAAATTGTTTGAAACTGTTTTACACGATTCAGGCAAAGAAGCTGAATTAAAAATAAAAGAAGCTGAATTAAATGCAGGTAAAATTGTACAAGAAGCTGAAATGGAAGCTAAAGAAGTTTTGATGAAAAAAGAAAGAATTCAAAAAGAATTAAAAGATTTCATTCAAATCGAAAAAGAACTAATTAGAAAATACGAAAACTTATAGAATTTAATTACCTAGTAAGAACAAAGACAAGTAAAAATGTTTAAACAAAATTTAGATAAGATAAATTACCCTGAAATAGAAAATAAAATCTTAGAGTACTGGGAACAAAATAAAATTTTTGAGAAAAGCGTTTCTTCAAAGGCTGAAACTAAACCTTTCACATTTTATGAAGGACCTCCAACAGCTAATGGAAAACCCGGTATTCACCATGTTATTTCAAGAACTCTAAAAGATTTAGTCTGCAGATATAAAACCATGCAAGGTTTCAAGGTCAATAGAAAGGCAGGATGGGACACACATGGTCTGCCTGTAGAAATTGAAGTTGAAAAATCTTTAGGAATAAAACATAAAAGTGAAATCGCTGAATTCGGAATTGAAAAATACAACAAAGCTTGTAGGGATTCTGTTTTCACCTATAAAGACCTTTGGGAAAAAATGACAACCCGAATGGGTTATTGGATTGATCTTGATGATGCATATATAACTTTTACTAATAATTATATTGAATCTGTTTGGTGGGCTTTAAAAACTTTATTTGATAAAGGATTAATTTATAAAGATTATAAAATCGTTCCTCAAGACCCTCACTCAGAAACAGTTTTATCTTCACACGAATTGGCGCTTGGCTACAGAGAAACAAAAGACCCATCTGTATATGTACTTTTTAAAATAAAAAAATCAGACGAATATTTTCTTGTATGGACAACAACTCCCTGGACTCTAATTTCAAATGTTGCTTTAGCTGTCGGCGAAGATATAGATTATGTAAAAATTAAAACTGATGACAAAAAAATTATTCTTGCCAAGGAAAGACTTAGTGTTATTAAAGGTGAATATGAAATTCTTGAAGAGGTTAAAGGAAGTAATTTAAAAAATACTGAATACGAACAACTTTTTGACTACTTAACTGTTGATAAAAAAGCATTTTATGTTTTAACAGGAAATTTTGTTAGCACAGAAGATGGATCCGGAATTGTTCATATTGCACCTGCATTTGGTGTTGATGATTACGAACTCTCAAAAGAATATGACCTGCCAATGCTGCAGCCGGTTACAAGAGCTGGGTTATTTACAGACAACATTAAAGATTTTACCGGACAATTTGTAAAGGATGCTGACTCTGGAATAATTAATAAACTAAAAGAAGAAGGGAAGCTTTATAAAAAAGAAACTATTACACACTCCTATCCTTTTAGCTGGAGAAATGATACAGTACCAATTATTTATTATGCAAGAGAATCCTGGTTTATAAGAACAACTCAAGTTGCAAAAAGAATGGTGGAATTAAATAAAACAATTAATTGGCATCCACCTGAAGTTGGAGAAGGAAGATTTGGCAACTGGCTTGAGGAAAATAAAGATTGGGCATTATCAAGAGACAGATTTTGGGCTACTCCACTGCCTATTTGGATACACGAAGGTGGAGACATGTTTGCTGTTGGTAGCATTGAAGAATTAAAAGAAGGATTTATTGAAGAAAAAGGTAAGAGAATAAAAGTAAGTGAATTAAAAGATATAGATCTGCATAAACCTTTTGTTGACAATATTCTTTTTGAAAAAGATGGAAAAATTTATAAACGAACTCCCGAAGTGATAGATGTTTGGTTCGATTCAGGTTCAATGCCTTTTGCACAATATCATTACCCTTTTGAGAACAAAGAACTTTTTGAAAAATCATCATTTCCATCAGATTATATTTGTGAAGGTGTTGATCAAACACGCGGATGGTTTTATACTATGCACGCTATTTCTACAATGTTGTTTGATAGTGTTTCTTATAAAAACATTATTGTGAATGAATTAATATTGGATAAGTCCGGTATGAAGATGTCCAAATCAAAAGGCAATACAGTTGATCCTTTTATGCTTTTTGATAAGTATGGGGCGGATGCAACAAGATGGTATTTAACTGCAACAAGCCCGCCATGGAGAACTACTTTATTTGATGAAGAAGGATTAAAAGAAGTACAAAGAAAATTCTTTGGTACTCTTTTAAACACATATTCTTTCTTTGCTCTCTATGCAAACATTGATAATTTTAATTACTCAAAAGATCCGGTTGAATATGAAAAGAGACCTGAAATTGACAGATGGATACTTTCAAAACTTAGTTCGCTAATTACTGAATACAACAAAAATATGGATGGTTATAATTTAACAAAGGCTGCTAGATTAATATCAGACTTTACAATTGACCAGCTTTCTAATTGGTATATTCGCCGATGCAGAAGAAGATTTTGGAAATCTGAAATGAATGAAAATAAATTATCCGCTTACCAAACATTATATGAATGCTTGATAACTATTTTGAAAATATCAGCACCTTTTATTCCATTTATAACCGAAGAACTTTATCTGAACCTTAATTCAGTTACAAAAAAAGATAAATTTGAATCAATCCATTTAACTAACATTCCTAAACCAGAGTACACTAATAAAGAATTAGAAGATAAAATGGAGATTGCTCAGCAAGTAGTTTATCTAACAAGATCAATGAGAGCAAAAGCCAATTTAAAAGTCAGACAGCCGCTTGAAAAAATAATGGTTGTTGTAGATAAATCGAAACAAAAAGCTGTAAAACAAATGCAGGATGTTATATTAGATGAAGTTAACATTAAAGAACTTATTCTATTAGATGATGATTCCGGAATTGTAAATAAAACAGCAAAACCTAATTTTAAGTCAATTGGACCAAAATTTGGTAAAAACGCAAAAAAAGTTGCAGAATTGATAAGAAACTTTACGAAAGAAAACATTGATAGTTTGACAGCAAATGATAATATTGAAGTAACTATTGAGGGGAAATCACTTGCTATTGCTCTTGAAGATGTAGAAATTTTAGGCTCTGAAATAAAAGGTTGGGTTGTAGAAAGTACAGAGGGTGTAACGGTAGCAATTGATTCTGAACTCTCAAATGAATTAATTGCAGAAGGACTTGCAAGAGAATTTGTCAACCGTGTGCAAAATATGAGAAAAGATTCAGGCTTTGAAGTTACTGATAGAATAACAATAAAATATTTGGGTAATTCTGAACTCGTAAGTGCTGTTAATTTGTTTAATGACTATGTTTCAAATGAAACATTAGCTGATGAAATAAATAATGTTGACAATTTTAATGGTTCAACTAAAACTGATTGGCAAATAAATGATATAAATTGCTCTATTTGTTTGAAAAGAGTTCAATCCTAACTTAAGGAGATTCTAAAATGGCAAAAAAGAAAACTACAAAAACAAAAAAATCTAAATCAATATCTAATAAAAAAAGTGGAAAAAAAGTAAAAACTATGGTTAAGAAAAAAACAACTAAAAAAACGATAACTAAGAAGAAGGCTACGGCTAAAGTTAAAAAGAACGCTGCTAAAAAAGGCACAACTAAAAAGGCATCTGTAAAGAAAACTTCTATTTCTAAAGTTAAAAAGCCAAGAAAATCTGCAGTTAAAAAACAAGAACAAATAGTTGATGATTTTGATGCAAGAGCCGCCTCTCGTGCTAAAGCAATGAAAAAAATCAAAGGCTACAGTAAAAAAGAATTAGATCACTTTAGAAATATCATTATTGAAAAAAGAGATGAAATAATAAATCAGCTTCAAAATCTGAAAGAACAAATGATGGATATTTCTACAGGCGAATATATAAATGAAAACTCCCCATATTCATTACATATGGCAGAACAAGGTACTGATGCAATGGAAAGAGAAAAAACTTTTTTATATGCTCAGAGAGAAACAAAATTTTTAAGTTATTTAGAAGCAGCACTTCAAAGAATAGACAACGGCATATATGGAATTTGTCTTGAATGTATTGAAGAACCCAAACATTTATGTGATTCCTGCCCATTGGTACCAAAAGCCCGTCTAGAAGCAGTTCCTCACAGTCAGGTTTGTGTACCTATAAAACAACTTCAAGAGAAAAAGGATTAATCATTTATTTTTGAATAATTCTTTTTGCGTAGTTTAAATACTTAATAATAAAATACTATTTACTAGCCCATTTGCATTGCTGGTGTAAATGGGTAATTGTTTTTTGCATATTTTAAACCCAAAAAATTCATTGGAAATGAATTCTTTGCCGAAGGCCGCTATATAAAATGTTTTTATAAAACATTTTATAT
>PFVA01000159.1 GCA_002790365.1 Ignavibacteriales bacterium CG_4_9_14_3_um_filter_30_11 | reverse complement strand
CTGTTTCAAACGAATATTCTTCTTTGAACTTTTATCCGAAAGAATGACTTCGGCGCACTTTACACTTTCTAATTCACCCTTCCCCTGAAGAGTCAATCATTATTCCATATTCCCATACTCCACCCACTACTCTTTCCCTGTCCGGCGAAGTTTTTACATAGCCGGATCTCACTTCCCAATCTGCTGAATTGTTAAGACAAGAACTGCCGCTGATGAAATAACTGAAACCATATCCCTAATTATCGGCCAGGCATTTGTTTTTGGTTCTATGGATGTTGGAACAATAATAATCGAACCGGACAAAATCTCTGAGGTGTAACCATAGCTTTGATTTGTATCCCACTTCTGTCCGTTAGGCAGAATAACAATATCCATTCCGTCTGCTGCGTTTTCCATATAGCCGCCGGCTTGGCTAATATAATATTCCAGATCAGCACCATCTTGATATAGAACTGTAGAGGGTAAACCAACGGCACCGGTTACAATTACTGTCCTTGGATCTTTGGAAACCATAATTTGATCCCCGGGTTCCAAAGTAAAATTTGAGATTGCACTTTTATCATTTTCTATTTCAAACCAATTCACAGGAATTCTACCAAGAAATCTTTTAACAATTGTTGCATCATATAATACTTCACCTACTAATTTAGCTTTTATACTGTCCGGCAAATCAGCGTTTTGACTCTGCCTATTTAAAATAGGATTTTCTCTTTGAACATAAATCCCGTCAAAATAAGCTGTGTTTTTAAACCCACCTGCTCTTTCAATAAAATCTGCTACTCTTTCATTTTCGTTTAATATTACATAAGTACCCGGATATTTAACCTCTCCTTTAATCGTAACATAATTTGCCATATCTATATTAGGATTTTTTCTTATAAATACCTGGTCGTAATCCATTAGCTTAAAATCATTTTCTTCGGTAGTGTTCCAATAATCTTTTTTAATATGAATCGTAAATTTTTTGCTGAATATATTTGGATTGACAGTATCCATTCTTGTGATTTCTACATTTTCAAAAGATGCTATATCAGTTAACCCACCGGCCAGAACAATTAATTTAGTAAGAGTCATATTTTCTTGTCTGATAAATGAACCGGGACTTTTTACCTCCCCTCCAATTCCAACATTCCTTTCAGGGAAAAAAGTTTTAATTGAAAACACTACAACAGCGTCACGATTTTCTAATAGCAAGTTATTATTCGGGTCATCATTTAAAGCACTTTCAAGATTAAAAGAAATTATTTTTTGTTTTTCATTTGGCAGAATTCTTGTTAAAATAGCTTTGGGCAAAAACACATCGGAATAGACACTATCGGCGGCAACTACCAGGTCTTTTATGGTCATCCCTTCTTTTAGTTCATAAACTCCGGGCTTTTTAACACCTCCGGTTATCGTTACTTTATTTTCATACCTGTTGTTAACACTTTCAATACTCACAACATCACCACCAACAAGTTGAAACTTGCTTTCTTTTAATTCATCAATTGATGCAAATTTTAAATCCAGGTTCAAAATATTGTACTTGTAATTTTTTCTATCTTTAAATGGAATTATTCTTTCGATTGGTATTCTCTCTGTATAAGCGTTAAATGTTAAGCCGCCGGTAAATTCAATAAGGTCATTTAATTTTTCATCTTCTTTTAATTCATAAATAGCCGGTTTAACTACAGCACCGTTAATCGCAACTCTATTTCCGACCGGGGGCACAAATACAATATCTTCGTCTTCCAATCTTATATCTTTTGATTGATCACCTTTAACCAAATAATCATATAAATCAACTACACCAACAGTTTTTCCTTTTCTTAAAATTTTTATATTTCTGAGTGAACCGTTTATTGTTGGTCCGCCGGAATAATATAGCGCTGTAAACGAAGAAGAAAGAGCAGGCAATGTATATCCACCCGGAGTTGTTACTTCCCCAAGAATATAAATTTTTACTGTTCTTAGATTACCTGTAGAAACATTTAAGTATGTTGTACCTCTGTCTTTACCTGTTGCATCAATTGAAGAATAACTTTTAGATAATACTTTTGTAAGTTTTAATTTTAACTGATCAAAAGTTAAACCGCTTACACTAACAAGTCCGACATCGGGGATATAAATATTTCCTTCCTTGTTAACAGTTATATTTTGAACTATCTGTGTTTCTCCCCATAGAGTGATTACAATTTCATCTCCAGGACCAATAACATAACTTGAAGGAACTGGGATGTTGTTTGATGGAGAAAATGTAGAGGGTTTATAATTAAATATATTATAACCGAAGGCTTGTAAATTAGAAGCTTCAGATCTATTTGAGAATGCTTTTACAGTAAAAGAAGAAACAGGTTGAACTTGCGGCTTTGATAGAAATACTGTGTCTTGTTTTGAAGTAGTACTAGAAGGTAAAGCGCCTTTATTCTGTGTTTGCTGTAATTTAAGATAATCTTCTGCCGAAATACCATTTTGTGCTGCCAATTTTTTTAGCTCTTCAGGAGAAAGATTTTGAAATTGAGCAAATGAGTTAGCTGTTAATAGTATAAATGCTAAAAAGATTGAATAAATAGTTTTGTTTGTCATAATTTCTTTTAATAAACGGTTTTTAATAATTGATGTTGTTATATGTATTTAAAATACTAATTTAGTAGTTAGAAGTCAGTAGTAACTGTTTGTTTTTCTTTGCGGGCTTTGCGACTTCGCGTGAAATAGGTTCTCGCAAAGGCGCTAAGCACGCTAAGTAATTTTAGTCATAATTTCTTTTAATAATCGATGTTGTTATATGTATTTAAAATAGTAATTTAGTAATTAGAAGTTAGTAGTGACTGTTCATTTTTCTTGGCGTTCTTTGCGACTTGGCGTGAAATTGGTCCTCGCAAAGACGCTAAGCACGCTAAGTAATTTTAGTCATAATTTCTTTAAATAAATAGTTTTTAATTATCAATGTTATTTAGATATTTTTTTATAGATTCCTTAAATTCAATTACATCTTTTAAGTTGTTATTTATTAAGTCAAACACATAGCTATCATCTATGTCCCAATACATATGAACCACTCTATTTCTAAATCGTGTCATTAGTATCATTTTCTCCAGTAATTCATAAGAAATAATATCATTTTTATTAAGTAACCTAAAAGCATCCGCATATTCATTTGGCAAGCCTAATTTCATTCTTGAAACAATATGGTTGGAAATATTTATACAAGTTTCAATTGATATTTGTAATAAATATCTACCGCTGTATATGTTTCTTTTCTCATCTAAATATTCTTCAACTGAAAAATTTAGAAGATCTTCTAAAGATTTGATAAATTCTTCTAACTCACTAAGGAGTTTTTCTGTTTTTACTTTGTCAATCATTTAATAATTGTTTATATCTATAATCAAATAAAGGTTTGTAAATTATCTGATAGTCCATATATTTTAATCTATTTAGCTCTACAAAATCTAAATGCCGATTTTCATTTCTCACAAATATGGGCTTCCCTTCGTTTATTATTTTACCGGTTACAATTATTGGAGCATCGTTAAGACTTCTTACATCAAAATTAAATTTCGGAAATAAATGACATAAATCTGCTTCAATTCTAAATTCAATCATTCTATAATCATAGCTGCTTTTTTTAATAGTTTGATATATGGCAATATCAATATCACTAAATTTGGTCTGATATTCACTACTGAATGAACCATATAAATAAGCAAATGATACTTCTAAATTACCATTCAAGTAGCTGCTAATTTCATTTAATATTTTTGTGTTATTATTCACCTATTAATCTATATCATTATTTATTATTGTTAAAATATGTTATTTAATATTAGTTGTTGTTATATGTATTTAAAATACTAATTTAGTAGTTAGAAGTCAGTAGTAACTGTTCATTTTCCTTGGCGGACTTTGCGACTTGGCGTGAAATTGGTTCTCGCAAAGACGCTAAGCACGCTAAGTTTTTACAAGTTGTTTACTATCCTTTTTAACCCGTTTTTAATTAATGCTTCGTTAAAATTTACTAATAGTCCCAGTTTCAAACCAGTTAATTTTAAATAAGTCAGCAATTGTTTGAAATGAACAGGAGCTAATGCTTCAACAGATTTTATTTCTACAATAACTTTATCTTCAACTATTATATCAGCTCTAAATCCTAATTCCATTTTTATATCATTATATACTACCGGAATACCTTTTTGTCTTTGGCAATTAAATTTTTCATTTGTTAATTCATAAAACAATGTTTCTTCATATACAGATTCAAGTAAACCAGGGCCTAGAGAGTTATGAATTTGAAAACATTTGTTTACAATAATTTTAGATATTTCATTTTCGTTCATTTTTTATTAGCGTTCTTTGCGGCTTGGCGTGAAATTGGTTCTCGCAAAGACGCTAAGCACGCTAAGTTATTACGACTTAAAAACATTTTTTCCCATTAAAGCATTTCTTGTATCAACAATCAATTTTGAGTTTTGAATAATGAGTGTTGAATTTTCTTTGTAATAATCATGATCTGTGCTTAATAGCACTAAATCGTAAGTCGCTAGATGTTGAGCCGTAATAGGAACTGATTCCATTTCAAATTTATATCTACGCGTAGGTGGAAGTTTTGGAACAAAAGGATCGTTGTAATCTACTTTTGCTCTTCTTTCTTTTAAAATTTCAATTAATTTTAGTGACGGAGATTCGCGCATATCATCAATATTTTTTTTATACGATGCACCCAAGATTAATACTTTAGAACCATTGATAGCTTTTCCTTTTTCATTTAATGCTTCCATACATCTATTAACTACATAATACGGTTGGTTTGTATTTACTTCACCTGCCAGTTCAATAAATCTTGTATTCACATCATACTCACGAGCTTTCCAGGTCAGATAAAATGGATCGATTGGAATGCAATGTCCCCCTAATCCGGGACCCGGATAAAAAGCGTTAAATCCAAATGGTTTTGTTTTTGCAGCTTCAATTACTTCCCAGATATCAATATTCATTTTGTGGAACACTGTTTTAAGTTCGTTTACTAAAGCAATGTTTACAGAACGGTAAATATTTTCAAGTAACTTAGTAGCTTCAGCAACTCTAGGTGATGAGACCGGAATAGTTTTAATAATTACTTGATCATATAAAGTTTGAGCTGCTTTCAAACAATTTTCAGTAACACCACCAACTACTTTTGGAATAGTCGAAGTGCTGTAATTTGCGTTATTGGGGTCTTCGCGTTCAGGGCTGAAAGCTAAGTAAAAATCTTTACCAACTTTAAAATTCCTGGAAGCTGAGCCTGTCGAAGCTTCAAACATAGGTAATAAAATTTCTTCCGTAGTCCCCGGATAAGTAGTGGATTCTAATGTTACTAATTGTCCTTTTTTTAAATATTTTTGTATTGTTTTTGCAGTATCAACAATGTATTTCATTTCCGGTTCACGGTGTTCATTAAGAGGAGTCGGAACACAGATAATTATTGCATCACATTCACTGAGTTTGGTGAAATAAGAAGTAACTTTAAACTTTTTACTTTCTACTGATTTCTTTATTCTAACTTCTGAAATATGTTTTATGTAGCTCTTGCCTGAATTAAGCATTGGTATTTTCTTTTCATCAATATCAAAGCCTATTACATTAAAACCTTTTGTTGTAAATTCCAAAGCCAAAGGTAAACCCACATAGCCCATACCTATTATGCCGACTACTGCAGATTTGTCTTTAATTTTATTTAATAATTTTGCTAACATTAAATGTGAATGTTGAATTTTGAATTGTAAATTAATTTTTGTTGAGATGTTTTGACCATTGCAGTTAAAATTTTTATTATTTCTTCTATTTTATCTATGTAAATATTATAGTCAAATTTAATCAGCTGACTTTTCTGCAACGGTAACAGCCAACTCGTCTCGGTGCCGCTAGTCTCGTCGACAAAGTCTGACGGAAAGTCAACATATAATTTGTTTCCATTGCTTCTTTGCTGGCTATAGACATTTTAGTAATGAAATCTTTTTTAGTCTGTGTTGAAATGGATTCATTTACATTAGCTCCAATACTTGTAGCTGATCTTAAAATTTGTTTTGAAATTATATATTCTTTATTCTCTTTCAATATTTTATAAAGCTTAATAATATCCAAAGAGAACGCAAATGATTTTTCTAATAATATGTTATTTTCACTCGCCGCATTTAATATAATTCAACATTCAAAACTCATAATTCAAAATTCCCGGCCACAGCTTCGCCAAGTAAGTCACACTTTTGCTGACTTAAATGGCAAAAAGATAGGATAAGGTTGGGTTTCTGAAGCGCAAATTTATTATAACTTTAGGTCAACTATTTATATATAGTTATAATTATATATTTTTTGACATAAAAGTATAAAGGCGCTCCAACCCTCCTTCATTTTTTTTGAGGTAGTAATTTATGGAAATTTTTTGGATAAACAAAAAATTTTAGGTGTTTTTCATAGAAAAAAATCATTTTTAGATTTTTTATAAATCTCCATGAAATAATTTGAATTAAAGTAAAATATGCTTTGAGATATTTTTAATTAGTTAAATTTCTTATCAAATATATTTACAACACAAACCTATTATTTACTTGTAATATATATTTCCATTTTTTATGTTGAACATATATCTAAATAGAATAAGTTAGAGTTTAGTTTATAATTATTTTGATATTAAATTAAGGAATATAAAGTGGGTCAACAACAATTGTTATTAATAGTTTTAGGTGTAATAGTTGTAGGTATAGCTGTTGTAGTGGGAATTAATTTATTTTCTGCCAATGCTATAGAATCAAATAGAAATGGAGTTATTTCTGACTTGAATAATTTTGGTGCAATGGCACAACAACATTACAAGAAACCTACTGCATTGGGTGGCGGCGGAAATACTTTTACAGGATGGACTTTAGATGCAAATTTAGATACAACCGCTCATGGTACTTACGCACTAACTGTTAGTGCTCAGTCAATTACAATGGTTGGAACTGGAAATGAAACCGGAGATGATGGCTCAGCAAAAGTTAAAGCGACAGCAACTGTAACCCCAACATCAATAACTATTGCAAAAAATAATTAAGATTTATTTATATGTTTAGAAGGATTAATTAAGCCTAACCTGCCCTTAGTGCATTTATTATATTCATTCTTGCTGCTCTTATAGATGGAAAAAATCCACCGAAAATACCCATAATGCATGAAAATATTAATGAACCAATTATAATATCTGGTGTAATAGCAAAATAGAAACTTATCTCAGAAAATGATGCAAAGTTAAGAGTGGAAATTGTGAATAATTGAAGTCCCGAAGCAAAAAATATTCCAATAATTCCACCGACAAGTGAAATTAAAACCGATTCAAAAAGAAAAACAACAAGAATACTTCTTCTTTTAAAACCAAGTGAGCGCAAAGTGCCAATTTCTCTTGTTCTATTTGCAACAGCAGCGTACATTGTAATCATTGCGCCTATTGTCGCACCGAGGCTAAAAATTATTGTAATAAAAATTCCCAATATTTTAATAAAGTTTGCCATTAATTCAGACTGCTCTTCAAAAAATATTTTTTCTATTTTGGGTTCAAATTGTTTCAACCTTTTATCTGAATCAAAAGCAGTTTTAAATTTTTCAAAATTATTTTTATCGTCTAACCTTAAAGTTACTGTTGACACAGTATTTCCCCTGTTAAAAGCATTTAATAATTGTTTTGAATCTCCCCAAAATTCAGAATCAAAACCGCTTCCGTCAGATACAAATTTGCCGACAATTGTCCATTCATCACCTGCAAAATTAACTTTACCACCTATGCCAGCATTAATAAAATTCTTTTCAATTGAAGTCCCTACAACTAATTCTCTGCTTCCCCAATTAAACATTTTTCCTTCAGTTAATTTTACTTGTGGCCTTAGGTAATTTATTTCAGGTGATACTCCTCTAACTGTAACATTACTTATTCCGCCGCTTTTTTTATCCAAATTAATTATTACTACAGGTTCGTAAGAAATAATTTGTTTTCCTTCATTTGTAGCTTTTATATATGGAAGTGCTCTTATAATGTTTTGAGTTTCACCATCTATTATACTTGATATTTCAGCATTAGCGGATTTTCTTAATATAATTACATTATCCTCATTACCGGTTGCAATTAGAGTTTTTTGTATTCCATAAGCCATCATTAAAACAGCCGTAAAAACAAACACGACAAGTGATATGCCAAGTACAGTAATTATATTTGTAGTTTTTCTACTTTTAAAATTCTTTAAACTATATCTAAACGGAATACTCATTTTTATCCTACAAATCTAAAACCATCTATAATTTTTGTTTTAATTGCTCTTTGAATCGGAAATACAGCTGATGCTACTCCGATTAAAATAGCTGATGAAGCCGAAAGTATTACAGTAATTGGAACAATTCTAAATATTGGGAAAAATCCTTTTGGAATTACTTCGGCAAATCCGGCAACAATTGGAAATATTAAAAACAACCCAATGCCGCCGCCAATAACAGATATTAATAAAGATTCACCCATTATAAGTCCAATTAAATGTTTTGCGGAAAATCCTAATGTTTTCATTACCGCATATTCCCTGGTTCTTTCTCTTGCTGCCATTATCATTGTATTACCAAGTACAAGCATAATAATTCCGATAATCACAAAAGAAATAAAATTCATTGCAGTAATTATTGCACTTGTTGAGGCAAGAAACCCTTGCTGAAATGCTCTTTCGGTTTCAGTTTTTGTTTCAGCTGTTGAGTTTTCAAATAATGCATCAATTTCTTTTGAGATCTCGGCAGATCTATTTGGATCTTTTATTTGTATCATGAACCAGCCTATATTTCCGGCTCTTCCGGGAGAAACTTTTTTCATAGTTTCATCTAAATATTTCCAATGAAAAAGCATTTGAGTTGCATCTGTAGATTTAAATTTGGGTTTATAAATTCCGCGTACAATAAACTCCCAGGTGCCCGGATAAATATCACCTTCAATTGTCATTATATCGTCAAGTTTTAACTTGTATTGTTTGGCAATATCTGCACCAATAACGCAAGAATTTCTTTCTTTTTTAAAAGTTTCTAATTCTTCTTTTGAAAGAAGGAATTCAGGATAAACATCAAACATAGTTTCAGCATCAACAGCTAATCTAGGGAAGAATTGATTTTTATCTATGTAAACTCCGGAGAACCAATTTGCATAAGTTACATTTTTTACACCTTTTACATTTGCAATTTTATCTCTATAGGAATAAGGTAAAGTAAAAATAAAAGAAACTGCTTGTCTTGTAATTAATCTGTTTGCAGCTGATGCATCAACACCGGCATACCAAGCACTAACAACTGTCCTCATCAAACCAAAAGCAATAACAGCAATTGCAATTCCCAAAATAG
>PFVA01000132.1 GCA_002790365.1 Ignavibacteriales bacterium CG_4_9_14_3_um_filter_30_11 | reverse complement strand
TCCGGGGTTCGAATCCCTGACTCTCCGCATAAATAACAAAGCCCACAAAGTGGGCTTTTTATTTTTTAAAGTGTTGAAAACGAAGTTTTCAAAAACGAAAAAAAATAAAAGGTTCAATAAAAATAGTTTTACATCCCTTGCCTTTTGCCAACAATTTAATGAAATAAAATCTTTGTTTGGATTATATTCTAAATTCTCTTCACTTACAGCATCACTTATATCCATATCACCTTATTCCCATACTCCCTTATTCCCATACCCCATATCACCTTATTCCCATACTCCCTTATTCCCATACCCCTTATCACCTTATTTCCATATCCCGTATAACCTTATTACCTAAATCATAGTAAACGGCAAATTAAATTCAGTATTTAAAATCTGTAAATAACTGCAATCTGTGCTTGTAAATTAAATACATCCCATCCTTCACCTTCCCAAAAAAAAGATGGATCACCCAATTTTGGAGTGTAAACCCATTGATAATTAAAAGACTTGACAAATCTAAACTTTACATCAAAAAGTAAATTATTATGATTCCAGGTAGCAAATGCAGTAGCGCTCATATCAACCCAATTTTCACGAATATCTTTTACATATCTCTGAAAGAAATCATTATTATGCACGAATCGCTCAAACTGTATCCCAAAAGATTTTAGTGATTGTACCCAACTAACATTCAATGTTTGCAAGTTACTTCCTGGCCCAATTCCGGCACCAAGTATTTGCCCTTGATGAGTATGCCCATGAAGAACTAAGCCGTGTTCGTACCAACTAACCACATCTCTATTTAATGAAATTGCGTTAGACTCTAGATGAGTTAATTCTGCATTAACTTGAATATATGTATCTGTTCGTTTATTTACAGGAATCAATTTCTTTAAGCCAATAATGTATGCATCTGAATGGCTGGCTTCAACAATTAAATCTCTAGTATCCCAAGCATGATCACTCCTTCCATATTCAACATATATCTCAGCATTTGATTTAGTCCACACCCATCTCATAAAAATGGAAGCAATCTGGTCACGGCGTTTAGCATCCTCGTCGCTCCCTCCTGCAGAAATCTTAGTTAACAGATCAAACACAGGTAGATAATCTCCAATTCCACCACCCAGATCTTTATTATAAATAGAAAAACTACGAATCAGACCAAAAAATAATCCCGGTAACCATTTGGGTTGATAACTAAGAACCATTGCATTTATATAACGCCAGTCATCAGGCAATCCGGCAGTATAGCCGGAACCATCTAATCGCCCTCCGATAAGTTGCCATTCAAACGAGCCAATAGGTGTTTTTAAAGGTCTGATAGTATTAAATGTAAAATGTTTAAAACCAGGACTCGTATTAGTCATTAAAAGAGAATTACGCATACCCGGTCCCCACCAAAGATTCTCATTAGAAAAACCAAACGAAACTGCACCAAAATTAAGGCGGATACTACTCTGTCCCAAAAAGAATTTACTATAACTATTTTCACCGAATCTTTCGGGAAAATCAATACCAGATCTATTAGGAGAACTAGGGAAAACTAAACCAAGTGGATTTACATAACCCGGTCTATATCCTTCAAAGGATTTATTTTGAGCATACACAAATTCAGGTTGAAATTGAATACTTAATACACCATATTTTGCAAATATTCCTAAACTTAAAAGATTTTGATACCCACGAGCAGGTATCATTGCTCCATCATTAAAACCTTCGGGGTGATGAGAATTATATTGTTGCTTGAGACTAATCGGCAATATCTTAACCAGCCCCTTACCTTTTCCAAACTCAAAGAAACTATTTGTATTCTT
>PFVA01000247.1:14150-17275 GCA_002790365.1 Ignavibacteriales bacterium CG_4_9_14_3_um_filter_30_11 | reverse complement strand
TAGGTCATAAACCAAACACTGATTTATTCAAAGGAATTTTGGATATGGATGAGACAGGTTATCTTAAAGTTCAATCCGGTTCGGCAAGAACCAATATTGAAGGTGTATTTGCTGCTGGAGATGTAGCTGATAAAACATACAGACAAGCTATTACGGCCGCGGGAACAGGATGCATGGCAGCCATTGATGCCGAACGATGGTTGGAAGCGCAGGAAGATTAACAGAGAAAAAACAAAAACTTATTAAGAGTAACGAACAAGGAATTATGAATTTAGAAGTTTAATGCCTTCGTCATTCAACATTCCTTGTTCAATATTCGATATTACGATCTATTCTTCTTCATCTTATCAGCCACAACATTCGCAGTAACAAATCCGATTCCAGTGGCAACAAATAAAAGAAAAGGAATCCAGTATTCTTTAGAAGTCGCATCCTGAAGCATCATTCCAAATCCTAAGCCTAACCCGAAGAAAATTGAAATTATTCCAATCTTCATCAACCAGAGCCCATCACATTTTTCCTCAAAGAATTTTTTAATTTCTTCTGCAGAGAGACCTTTCTCTATCAACATTTGCTTTTCTTTAGACTTTAAATAAAAGTAAATGATAAATACTGAGCCAATTACAAGTGTCATTATAATTGGAATAAATACAGCAACAACTTCTTCACGCATTTTATTTCTCCTTTGTTTCTAATCCTTAACACAAAAGGATTGGATTTTTAGTTACATGATTATTTCATCTGTCATATTTGACTCATGAAATCTGTTTGAGGTTACAAATTGATTCTATAAATATTTCAAACTAAATTTCTACCGCATATAGATATTTGTAACATTTGGCAAGATGAATTAGTCTATTATGATAATGAAAAACCTTACCGATGTTGAGATTATTGAATCCGTAAAAAAAGGTAATGCGGCGGATTATGCTATCCTTATAGATCGATATAAGAATAATGCATTTTCTATGCTTAAACATATGTTAAAAAATGATTTTGATGCGGAAGAAGTTTTAATGGATTGCTTTTTAAAAGCTTTTAACAACTTGAATACTTTTAAATTTGAATCGAAGTTTTCAACTTGGTTTTATAAAATTATATATAATACTGCATTAACTAAACTCGCCAATCAAAAAAGAAAAATTGAAAATGAAATGTTTTCAGTTGATGATCTTAATTATCTTGAAAGTAAATATATGGCGGATGAACTTGTTAAGGATAATATTTCGAATGTTGTAAAAAAAGTAATTGAGGAATTGCCCGAAAAAAATGCTGCCGTTGTAACGATGTTTTATCTGGAAGAAATGAAGTGTGAGGAAATAAGTGAAGTGTTAAAAATTTCTCTCTCTAATGTTAAAGTGATGCTTCATAGATCTAGAAATCTTTTGAAAGAGATCATAGGTAAAAGAAATTTATTTGAGGAAGTTTTATAATGAATATCAATAATGAGATGCTTAACAATTATCTTGATGGCGATCTGAATTTCAATGAAGTGGACGAAGTAAAAAAGGCTCTTGGGAGTTCTTCAGAGTTGAAAAAGGAATTTGATGACCTTAACAGAGCTCATAATATTTTAAGCAAACAGAAAGTTTGTCAAACAAAAAATGATTTTACAAATCTTGTTATGCAAAAAATTAGTAAAAAATCTAAAAGCGAAAATGAGCAGAAAATATTTTTGATAACAATCCTCTCGATACTCTGTATAATTACTGTTGGAATTATAGGTTTTATATTATATCAGATTGTATCAACCATGCCATCAACAATAGACTCAACAAATACAATCAGTTCGTTAAGCAAAAATTTAAATAATTTTTTTAGTGATTTGTTTAGTAAAAATAGATTGACTTTACTCGGCTCAATTTTGTCTTTTGTAATGTTAATCTCAGCTTATTTTTTATTCGAATTGCAAAAACACTCAAGAAAAAATTTAATGATTTAATTTATTAATTCACCACCTTATTTTATACTTACCGATTTAATTACACTACGACTTTGTATATTTGTTTTTATAAAATTAGAAATGAATTTTAAATATGGACAATACCAAAGTCGGATATGTTGCAGTTATTGGTTTACCAAATGTTGGTAAATCAACCTTGGTAAATGCATTGCTTAGGCAGAAACTTTCAATCATAACATCTAAGCCGCAAACAACCAGGAAAAGAATTCTTGGAATATTAACCGAGAAAGATTATCAAATTATTTTTTTAGATACACCGGGTATTTTAAAACCTGCATATCTGCTTCAAACAAAAATGATGGAGGAAATTGATCTTTCAGTAAAAGATGCCGATGTTTTTGTGATAATTTTTGATGTTAGCAGTGAACAAAGTTTTAAGGAATCTGAGGAAAATGAGTACATCCAAAAAATTTGTTTTGATCCGAACAAGCAAAAAATATTGGTGCTTAATAAAATCGATACTATTCCACAGGATAAAGCGCTTCAGTTAATAGAGAGATTTGAGCTGAGTAATACTTATAAATCAGTTATCCCGGTATCGGCATCCTTAAATTTTAATACACAAAGATTATTAGAAGAAATAATAGAGCTTCTGCCGGAAGGAGAGAGATTTTACCCTGATGATATTATCTCCAATGAGACAGAAAGATTTTTTGTATCAGAAATCATAAGAGAAAAGATATTTGAAATGTACGAAGACGAAATACCATATAGCTGTGAGGTATTGATAGCGGAATTTAAAGAAAGAAAGGATAGCAAAGATTTCATTAGTGCTGAAATTGTTGTAGAAAGACAAAGCCAAAAAGGAATATTGATTGGGAAAGGTGGAGTGGCTTTAAAAAAAATGGGACAAGTTGCCCGTAAATCAATTGAAGAATTTTTAGAGAAAGAAGTTTATTTAGAATTAAGAGTTAAAGTTAGAGAGAATTGGCGGTCTAATGAAAACTTCTTAAAGTCATTTGGATATACAAAAAATAAAGAATAGTACGCTTCTGCTTAAATGAAAGATTTTGTAAAAAAATATTTAGGGGAAGGAGCTCTTTTATTAACAACATTACTTTGGGGAGTAACATTTGTAATTGTTAAAGAATCTTTAAATAGTTCCTCACCATTAGTTTTTGTTTCATTAAGATTTTCGATAGCTGCTCTAATACTTTCACCT
>PFVA01000247.1:9504-14129 GCA_002790365.1 Ignavibacteriales bacterium CG_4_9_14_3_um_filter_30_11 | reverse complement strand
TTAATAATAAAAACATTTAATAATATTAGTAAAAAATTATTATTAAGCGGATTGTTATTAAGTTTTTTTTTCTTTGTCGGTTTTGCTACTCAAACAATCGGTTTAAGATATACATCTGCAACTAAGTCAGGATTTATTACAGGTACTTTTATTTTATTTACTCCTATTTTTCAATATTTAATTGAAAAAAGAAAACCAAAAAAAGAAAACATATTTGGGATTTTTCTTATTTTATCTGGTTTGGCATTTTTATCATCTAAAGGTGAATCTTTCTTAAATATTTTTACAGAACTTGGCACTGATTTTAATCTTGGTGATTTTTTTACTTTACTATGTGCAATATCATTTGCGTTGTACTTGGTTTATCTTGATGTCTCAACAAAAAAGTATGATCATATGCCCTTATTTTATATGCAAATATTATTCACAGCAATATTTGGAATTATTTGTGCTTTATTATTATCTGCAGTTGGATTTGAAGAGATTATTTTTTCTTTTAACAATCAATTATTATTTGCTTTAATTTATACATCAATTTTTGCAACTATTATTACAACATTTCTACAAACTAAATATCAAAAAACAGTTACTCCAACTAAAGCTGGAATTATCTTTTCATTTGAAGCACCTTTGGCTGCATTATTTGCTTTTTTTATTTTAAGTGAAAGAATTTCAAGTTTTGGCTATATTGGATGTGTATTAATTTTTTCAGGTTTACTTGTAGCTGAAATATTGGGTAACAGAAAATCAACAATTAAATATGGATCTTAAACATGCTGAAATAATTGCTAATGGTTTGGTTCAAGGTGTTGGATTTAGATATTTTGTTTATAGAAATGCCAAAGAAATTGGACTAAATGGATTTGTTAGAAATTTAGCTACCGGTGAAGTACTTACTGTTGTTGAAGGTAGTATCCATTTAATTGAAGAACTTTTTAACAGAATTAAAATAGGTCCTTCACATGCTTATGTTAAAAATTGCACTATTGTTTGGAATAAAATAGAAAATGAATTCAAGAATTTTGAGATTAGATAATGAATGATTTTAGAATAGGCAATGGGTTCGATGTTCATGCATTTGCAGAAAACAGAAAACTAATTTTGGGCGGAGTGGAAATTCCTTTTGAAAAGGGATTAATCGGACATTCTGATGCAGATGTTTTATTGCACGCAATAACTGATGCAGTTTTAGGTGCTGTAGCTTTAGGTGATATAGGAAAACATTTTCCGGATTCTGATGAAAAATATAAAGACGCTGATAGTATGTTCTTATTAAAAAAAGCTTATGAATTGGTAAGAGAAAAAAAGTATCAAATTTCAAATATCGATTCTATTTTAATTTTAGAAAGACCAAAAGTAGCAAGTTATATTTTACAAATGCGAGAAAATATTGCTACTGCACTAAATATAGAATTAGAGCAGGTGTCTGTAAAAGCTACCACATCAGAAAAACTTGGTTTTACAGGAAGGGGAGAGGGAATATCTTCTTCTGCTATTATATTAATAAAGAAAGAAATTTAAAATGATAGAACAAATTCTATCCTTAATTTCAGACCTTTCGCCATTTTTGATTTATTGCGCACTTTTCTTATTCGCTTTTGCAGAAAATGTTTTTCCACCTTCACCAAGTGATTTAGTTGTGGTTGTTGGGGGTTCTTTAATTGCTGCAAACACAATTCATTTTATCCCAACTTTATTAATTACCTCTTTTGGAAGTTTGTTGGGATTTATGACTTTATTTTTTATAGGATTAAAGCTTGATCAAAAAGTACTTAAAGCTGGTAAACTGAAATTTATTTCTAAAGAAGGATTAGATAAAACAGAATTATGGTTTAATGAATATGGCTATTTTATAATTTTAGCAAACCGCTTTTTGCCCGGCACTCGTTCAGTGATTTCTTTTTTTGCCGGTATTAGTGAACTTAATGCTAAAAAAACAGCATTACTTGCATTAATCAGTACATTGATTTGGAATGCAATAATAATTTATCTTGGAATTATTTTTGGGAATAACATAAAAATTGTTGATGAATATTTGTCTACATACAGCAATATTATTTTAGCTATAACAGCAATAGTAGTTTTAATTTTTTTAATTAAATACTTTTTTACTAGGAATAAAATAAAATAATAACTTGTTAAAATTTAAAAAACAAAAAAATATTTCTGCTGATGAGAAACTAATAAATAAAAAAGAAAGACTATTACTTATTTCATGCGGCTTATTACTTGGAATTTCTTTTCCGCCTTTTCCATTTCCGTTTCAGCTTTTAATGTTCATAGCACTTATTCCCTATTTCTTTGTAATTGAACGAAGGAAGGGATTAGCTGAAATAAATAAAGCAACTTATCTAACTTTTTTTGTTTTTAGTCTGATAACAATTTACTGGGTGGGAAGCTGGCAAACTGGCACAGATCCATTTTTAATGATTGCAGGAGGCGTGTTATTATTTTTTAATCCCTTGCTTTTCTTGATACCTTCAACCCTATATTATTTTGCAAAAAAATATTTGAATAGCAAAATTGCTTTGTTATTATTCCCATTTTTTTGGCTTAGTTATGAATATTTTTATACACTGACAGATATCAGTTTTCCCTGGTTAATTTTAGGAAGCGGACTTTCAAAATTTAAAATATTCATACAATCAGCTGATATTATTGGTGCTTTTGGTTTAACTATAATTGTAATATTTGTCAATATTTTTATTTATCTGGCAATAAGAGATTATAAGAAAAAGCCAAAAAAAGTTTCATTATATATTTTGTATATGATTATAATTTTTAGTTTCTCAATTTTTTATGGAGTTTACAGAATATCTACATTCAATAATTCAGGTAAAGAAATTACAGTTGGAGTTATACAACCCAACCTTAATCCTTGGGAAAAATGGAGAGAAAGTAATTTAGAAGAATTAAAAAATGAATATCTTTCTCTTTCAAAGAACGCTGTAGATAATGGGGCGAAATTATTAATCTGGCCTGAAACAGCGTTACCGGTTTATTTAAATACTCAGGGATATTTAAATACAAAAAATGATATAACACAATTTTTAGTAGACACTAAAACATTTTTACTTACAGGAATGCCCGATGTAAAATATTTCTCAAAAAATGATATTATTCCAATAGATGTAAAAGTTACTAATAATGGAAACACAAAATATGCTACCTACAATAGTGTATTAGGATTTTCTTATCAAAATTCTATTGTACAGCATTATGGCAAAATTAAACTTGTTCCTTTTGGTGAAAGAGTTCCATTTGTTAATACATTTAAATTTCTTGGTGATCTATTTAGCTGGGGTGTTGGACTAAGCGGGTGGAATGTTGGACAAGATACTACGCTTTTCACTTTCTCAAATAAAATTGAGAATGATACTACTAATTTTGTAATACCTGACTCTGTAAAATTCAGCAGTTTGGTGTGTTACGAATCTGTTTATCCAATTTTTGTTACTACATTTATTAATAAAGGTGCTGAGTTAATTACAGTAGTTACAAATGACAGCTGGTATGGGAAGTCAAGCGGACCATATCAACATAAAGAAATTTCAATATTACGAGCAATTGAAAATAGAAGATCAGTAGTAAGGGCAGCTAACGGAGGAATTAGTTGCATTATTGATCCACTTGGAACAACAATAGCAGAAACTAAATTATTTTCCAAAGATGTTTTGGTTGGAAATGTAGTGTTAGAAAATGAAATAACATTTTATACAAAACACCCATATTTGATTCCAATCTTTTCAGTTCTTATTTCATTATCAATTATATTAATTGTGATAGTTAGAAAATTTATTTGGAGAAATAAATAAATTATGAAATATATTGATCTACGAAGCGATACAGTTACAAAACCATCACAACAAATGCGCAAAGCAATGTTCGAAGCTGAAGTTGGAGATGATGTATTTAAAGAAGATCCTACAGTAAATAAATTAGAAAAATATGCGGCAGAATTATTAGGCAAAGAAGCAGCACTTTTTGTACCTAGCGGAGTTATGGGCAATCAAATATGTTTAAATGTTCATACACGACCGGCTGATGAAGTTATTTGCGAAAGTGATTCGCATATTTTTAACTATGAATCCGGTTCACCAGCTGCTTTAAGCGGTATTCAACTTCTGCCAATAAATGGCACACAAGGTGTATTTACTCCAGAACAAGTTGAACCATTTATAAGACCTAAAAGTGCTTATTATATGCCAAAGACAAAAGTAATTGAAGTTGAAAACACTCACAATCGTGCCGGCGGAACAATTCACCCAATTGAAAATATTCTTGCTCTTAAAAAACTTGCAGATAAATATGGATTAAAAAAACATCTGGACGGCGCAAGAATTTGGAATGCATCTGTTGAAACAAATATCTCTGTCGCAGAATATGCTTCTCATTTTGATAGTATTTCTTGTTGCTTATCAAAGGGACTTGGTGCGCCAGTAGGTTCTATAATTGCTGGAGATAAAGATTTTATAACCGAAGCTTTTAGAGTTAGAAAATCTTTCGGTGGGGGAATGAGACAAGTAGGAATTTTAGCTGCAGCAGGTTTGTATGCTTTGGAGAACAACAGAAAAAGATTAAAAGAAGATCATCAAAAAGCAAGGTTACTTGCAGAAACAATAAAT
>PFVA01000247.1:0-9475 GCA_002790365.1 Ignavibacteriales bacterium CG_4_9_14_3_um_filter_30_11 | reverse complement strand
CTCTATTAAAATGCAAAGAAAAAGGATTGTTGTTATCTGTTGGAAGAGTTGGATCACTTAGAGCAATTACTCATCTTGATATTACTGATTCTGACATAAATAAAACAATATCAATATTTGATAAAGTTTTCGGATAAGTCTGTACTTAGTTAAAAATTTTTCTAATCTTCTTTGTAATCCAAAGAACAACTTTATTTTTACCTCTGCAAAGAAACTCATCTAGTAAATGAGCATTTTTTTCAGTTCGGAGATAGCCATAAATTTTATGGGGATTTTCAAGGCCATCATTTTCGTAATCATTTTTAACCATTTCTGAATTAGGAACGATATTATAAATATTAGGTTCGAAAAGTTCATTTAAAATAGAATATTGAGCTAATTTATCATTCTGGTCAAAAAGATTATACCAAGCTTTTTTAATATTATTTGGTGTAGTTAATTTAGAATCGTTGTATGGTTCATGTCCAAGAGCATATTTAATTTGTCCGAATATATATGGAACTGCAATAGGGGAGCCCTCAGAAATTAAAGTGTCTATATTAATTTCATTTTCGTGTCGTAATAATACATCATAAGCCACAATAGAACCCATAGAATGACATATTATTAATACTTCGTCGTTTTTATGTTTCTGTAATTTATCTAATAATTTTAATCTTATTACATCTTTTGCCAGGCAATCAGTTTTGTTTGCTTCAACACAGTTTTGTGTAAAATATAGTTTCATATCCTTAAAAAAATGTTTGATTAAAAGGTCTGTGAAAGAAGGAAAATTAATATGCAATTTCTCATTAAAAAGGAAATTATCAAGCTGTTTTTTAATATAGTTTCTTGCCTTGGTTTTTAATTTTCTTTCATTTTTAGGTTTGTTATCTGAAGCAGGATGATACTTTTCAGCTAAATAATATTCACTGTCTTTATTCTCTTCATTAATATCTAATGGTTTTTTATAAATTGCATTTGCCCAATAAACCAATTCAAAATTATATTTTTGATTTTTACATCCAATTTTTTCAAGCCCTTCTTCAATGGAGTCTTTCCACCATTTTTCTAAAAGATCTTTGGGAGGTTGGTTGCCTAATCCGTGTATTCCAATTATAATTTTTTTCAATTTATATTTAATTTCTCTTTTATAAAACCGGCTTTATCTGAAGTAACTCCATTTACACCAAAATTATATAATTCTTTAACTCTTTTAGTGTCGTTTACTGTCCATATATAAATATTTATATTATTATTTTTGAATATATTAACAAATTCTTGGTTTATATAATGGGTATCTTTTATATCAACACCACCTAAATTATTTTGCTTGCAAAAATTGAGTAAACTATTGGCATCAAAATTAAAATTGCACCATTTTTTTTCTACTACTAAATAAGTCTCAATTCTCTTTAACTCATTCTTTAAAGATTTTAAAACTTCAGCAAAACAACTGATTAAAACAATTTTATTTTTATAATCATATTTAATTAAAATATCTTTTAAATAACTAACTATCTCATTCTTTACTTTTATATCAATAAATAATTTTTTTCCACCAGGTATTGTTTCAATTACTTCTTCTAAGAAAGGCATTTTATCGGAATTATGCTCACCAATTATTTTATTGGAAATATTAGCGCTTTTTAATTCAGTTGATGAAGTGTTTTTAATTATAAGGTTTTTATCCCCAGTTCTTTTTGTCGACTTGTCATGAATGGCAACTATTTTCTTAACTTTTGTTAATCTTACATCTATTTCAACAGCATCAACATTTCTTTGCCAGGCTAAATTTATAGAGCTAAGTGTATTCTCAGGTGCGTTTAGAGATTCACTTCTGTGAGATATAAATAAAAAGTTACTGCTATTCATTGGTTTATGGATTTTATTTAAGAAAAGATAGGGAAAAATATTATTTATAACTAAAAAGAAAGAGACTAATTCTTATTTTTTTTCTTTATTTACTTTTTTAATAATTTCTAATATTGTTTTACGGATATTTTTGTTCTTAGAATGTTCATCAGCTCTAGTTGGATTTGCAGCTCTTTCTTCACAATTAAATATTGAACATCGTTCACAAGTATCATTAACTTCTTTAGTGTTTATTGACGGATCATTCCAAAATAAAATATGGTTTTTAAAATTCTCATTAATCAAAAATCCTAATGTAACACTTGAATATGTTTTTCTTAATGGTGCATTGCTGCTTCCTACTGAAATACAAAAATATTTATTTTTAGAAACCATAAATTCAGAAATTTGAGATTCAATGAATAATTTCTTGTAGTCGTTTTTATCCCCGAATATTTTAGCTTGCTTTAACATATCAAGTGAAATCCATCTTCTGCAGTAATGTTCATCAGTAGCATAGCCTCCTGGGTTTTCAGTTAAGTTCAAGCGCAATTCTTTAATAAGGCTATATTCTTGGTTATCATTTGTAGTATTGAATCTGAGATAGAACATACTATTTAAATTAAAAAATTTAGAAGCTAATGCCGATATTCTTTGAAAAGCCATCTCTGGTGAAACATTGTATTTATCAAATATAGATTGTAAAGATTTAGAGTCCCATTTGGTTTGGATAAAAAATTTTTTAAGATCATCAAAAAATGTATTTCTGTCCATCATTAGAGCAGAAGAAAAATAAGATGTTTTAAAATTATTTAAAAGTTGATCAAATGAATCTACCTTCATTTGCGAATAGGCAAGGTTTCTATCTTTAATTTCTAAATAATTATATCCTAGCTCTTTACCAAGTGCAAAAGTTTTTTGAGGTTCTGATAAATTTTTATTCAGCAGAAGTTTATTCTTTTTACCGGGGACAATTATGGACCTAATTTCTGATAATTCCGGATATGCATTTAAAGTATCGTTATCAATAATGTAATTATAATTACTAATTAAAATATTTTCCAACACTTTACTTTCTAAAGGAATAGAGTAATTATTAATATATTCAGAAATAAATTTATCTGAGTTATTTTCTAATTCTTCAAAATAATTTTCATTGAATTCTTTATAAGTTCTTAGTGCAGTTCTGCTAAAGTTCTGCTCACTCATTTCTGAATTTTTGGCAAGTTCAACCAAGGTTGAAACCAAAGCACTTAAAGGTAAAGAAGCATTGGAAAGTAAAACAACTAGTTTATTTAGATCTATTCCATAATGATCTAAAGGTAATAGTTCTAAAATATTAGATTCTAATAGATCTGCAATCGGTTTTAATTTTTTTGTTAACTTTAACGAAACAAGGTTATCATAACTTGTATTTAATGTAGTGGCCAAGACAGCAATTTTATCATGCTTTGGGTATTTTTTACCGTTTTCAATTTCATTTAAATAAGAAATTGATATACCGCTTTTCTTTGCAAGTTGAGAAATTGATAATTTATTGAGTATTCGGAGCTGTTTAAGTTTTAATCCGAAAATTATTTTTATGTAAGTATTACTTAATTGCATTTAATTATACTTAAAAAGTGCATAAATCAATATAAATAAAAAGATATCCAGTTCAAAAAAAAATGCAGAATTTCATTATTAGCGAAAATTCGCTTGCATATATAAAAATTAGTATTTAATTTAATTCCTATTAAAATATTTAGCATTATGTTTCATTCAAAACTTCTAAAAGATAGAATTACCGACCTCATTCCATTTCAATTGGAAAGTAATCCATTGGATAAAGCATTTTCTGATAAAGTTACAGGTAAATGGAGAAGCTATTCAACCAATGATGCTAAAGATATTATTGATAAAATCAGTTTAAGTCTGTTAAGCTTAGGTGTAAAGCCTGGAGATAAAATTGGAATCATTTCGCAAAATAGAGTTGAGTGGAATTTTGTTGATATAGGCATACTACAAATTGGAGCTGTGAATGTTCCTTTTTATCCGAATACAAGTGAAGAAAATTACAGATACATTATTAATGATGCTGAAGTAAAAATTATATTTGTAGAGAATAACGATTTATACAAGAAAGTAAAAAATGTTGAAAAAAAACTTGGTAGAAAATTAGAAAAAATTTACACTTTTGATGAGACAAAGGATACTGAAAGTTGGAATCATTTAATTAAATTAGCCGATGAAAAACACAGAGAAAAATTAAAAAATCTTTTAGAAAAAATTGATAAAGATGATTTAGCTACGATAATTTATACATCAGGTACTACAGGTGAACCAAAAGGAGTAAGACTTACACATTATAATATTATAAGTAATGTCCTGTCATTATCTGAGATAATGCCCACAGATACTTTCAGTAGAACAATAAGCTTTTTACCACTATGTCACATTTTTGAAAGAACCGCTGTTTATTTTTATATCTATTTATGTCGTTCAATTAATTATCCCGAAAGCTTGGAAAAACTTAGTGAAAATATTTTGGAGATAAAACCACATTATTTCATTACAGTACCCAGAGTGTTAGAAAAAATTTATGAAAAGATAATGGCAAAAGGCCACGAACTTAGTCTGCCCAAAAAAGCTATATTTGGTTGGGCTGTAAATCTGGCAGATAATTTTGACTCAAAAGGATTTAATAATTGGTTTTATAATTTCCGTTTGTTTTTTGCGCGGAAACTTGTCTTCAGTAAATGGAAGGCTGCTTTGGGTGGTGAAATAAAATCAATAATTTCTGGTTCAGCTACTTTGCAGCCAAAGCTTGCAAGAATTTTTACCGCTGCTGGTATTCAAATTATTCAAGGGTATGGTTTAACAGAATCTTCACCTGCGCTAACGAGTAACAGATATGAAAAAGGTGATTATCATTTGGGTACTGTAGGTACTGCTATTCCTGAAGTAGAATTAAAAATTGGGGAAAACAACGAGATTCTTGCAAAAGGTCCAAATGTTACGAAAGGTTATTTTAACAAGCCTGAAGATACTGCAAAGGCAATTGATAGTGAAGGCTGGTTCCATACTGGTGATACAGGAGAATTTGTTGATGGTAATTATTTAAAAATTACAGGCAGGCTTAAAGAAATATTTAAAACAAGCGGTGGAAAATTTATTGCCCCCCAACCTATTGAAAATAAAATGAAGGAATCTTTTTTTATTGAACATATAATGGTTGTTGGTGAAAATGAAAAATTTGCAGGTGCTATAATATTACCGGAATTTAATTTTTTAAGGAAATGGTGTAAAGGTAAAAGATTAATTTATCAAACGAATACCGAAATGATAAATTCTGAAGAAGTGAAAAACAGAATAATGCATGAAGTGAATAAGCACAATAAAAAGTTCGGTCATATTCAGCAGATTAAAAAGATAGCCCTAGTTGCTGGTCCTTGGACAGTAGAAACGGGTGAACTAACTCCAACATTAAAAGTTAAAAGAAATGTTATTAAAGAAAAGTATAAAAAGGAAATAGAAAGCATTTACAAAAATAATTCTGAACAATTTAAAAATTAATTAAAATAAAATTATGAAAAGAAAAATAAATAAAATTGCAGTATTAGGCTCTGGTATAATGGGGACAAGGATTGCCTTGCATTTTGCAAATATTGGTTGTAAAGTTTACTTGTTTGATATTGCTCCAAAAGAAATAACTGATTCCGAAAAACAAAAAGGTTTTAAAATTGATGATGCTGTTGTTAAAAATAGGATTGTGAATGATAATTTCATAAATATTTTAAAAGCAAAACCATCTCCTGTATATAATAATAAAGTTTCAACCTTGATAACAACCGGAAATTTTGATGACAATATGAATTGGCTTAGTGAAGTTGATTGGATAATTGAAGTTGTAGTAGAAAATCTTGAAATCAAAAAATCCGTATTTGAAAAAGTTGAAAAGTTTAGAAAAAAAGATACACTAATTACAACCAACACATCAGGTATACCAATTCATTTTATGATTGAAGGAAGAAGCGAAGATTTTCAAAAACATTTTTGCGGAACACACTTTTTTAATCCACCAAGATATTTACAACTTTTGGAAATTATTCCCACTCCTAAAACCGATCCAAAAATTGTTGAATTCCTAATGCATTACGGAGATTTATATCTTGGAAAAACAACTGTTCTTTGCAAAGACACTCCGGCATTTATTGCAAATCGTGTGGGTGTTTTTTCAATGATGGCTGTTTTTAAATTGATGAAAGAAATGAAATTTACTATTAAAGAAGTTGACTCATTAACAGGACCTCTTACAGGTAAACCCAAATCAGCCACTTTTAGAACGGCTGATGTTGTTGGAATTGATACATTGGTTCATGTAGCTAATAATCTTTACAATGACTGTCCCAAAGATGAAAAGAGAGACTTATTTAAAATACCAGATTTTGTAGATAAAATGATAAAGAATAAATGGCTCGGTGATAAAACCAAACAAGGATTCTATAAAAAATCAAAAAATGAAAAAGGTAATAAAGAAATTTTAGAGATGAATATTGAAACTGGTGAATACGGACAATCAGTAAAACCAAAATTTGCTTCAGTTGCAGCTGCCAAACCGATTGATGAACTAAGAGACAGGATCAAAATGTTAGTTTCATCAAATGATAAAGCAGGCGAATTTTTGAAGAAATTATATTTTTATGTCTTTCAGTATTCTTCAAATCGTATTCCAGAGATTTCAGATGAATTATATAAAATTGATGACGGTATGAAAGCCGGTTTTGGTTGGGAGTTAGGGCCATTTGAAACTTGGGATGCACTCGGTGTTGAAAAGACTGTTAAGAAAATGGAAGAAGCAGGGATGAAACCTGCACGGTGGGTTAATGAGATGGTGAATGCCGGAATAAAATCTTTCTATAACATACGCGATGGTAAAAAAGAATATTATGACATAAAATCAAAATCTTATAAAGACATTGAATCAAAAAAAGATTTTATAATTTTAGATAATTATACAACGAACAAACCTGTTTGGAAAAACACGGGAACTGTACTACACGATCTTGGTGACGGAATTGTTAATCTTGAATTTATAACTAAAATGAATTCAATAGGAAGTGAAGTATTAGAAGGGATAAACAAATCTATTGAAATTGCAGAAAAAGATTTTATAGGATTAGTAATTGGCAACGACGGACAGCACTTTTCTGCCGGTGCTAACCTTGCAATGATGTTTATGCTTGCAACTGAACAGGAATATGATGAAATAGATTTTGCAGTCAGAACATTTCAAAATACTACAATGCACATTAGATATTCTTCAGTTCCTGTTGTTGTAGCTCCACACGGATTAACACTTGGCGGTGGTTGCGAGGTATGCCTTCACGCTGATAAAGTTGAAGCTGGTGCTGAAACCTACATTGGTTTAGTTGAAGTAGGTGTTGGAATTATTCCTGCCGGCGGTGGAACAAAAGAAATGACACTTCGTGCATCAGATAATTATAAACCGGGTGATGTTGATTTTAACGAATTACAATGGAGATTTTTAAATATTGCTATGGCTAAAGTTGCAACTTCAGCAAGTGAGGCAATGGAAATGGATATTTTTATGAAGGGAAGAGACAATATAATTTATAACCCAAACAGATTGATCTCTCAGGCAAAAAAATCTGTTATTGATCTTGCCGACAGAGGATATACAAAACCAAATCAAAGGGAAGATATAAAAGTATTAGGTCGAGGAGCTTTAGCAAATATGTTTTTAGGTGCTTATTCGTTTAACGAAGGAAAATACATATCTGAACACGATAAAAAGATTGCTGAAAAATTAGCATATATTATGTGTGGTGGAGATCTTTCCGAGAATACAATTGTTAACGAGCAGTACTTGTTGGATTTGGAAAGAGAAGCATTTTTAAGCTTGATAGGCGAAAAGAAAACATTGGAAAGGATACAAAGTATTTTAACTACCGGTAAACCATTGCGTAATTAAAAAGATTTACAAATTAAAATAGAAGAAAAAATTATGAGAGAAGCATATATAGTAGCAGGTTATCGATCAGCAGTAACGAAAGCAAAAAAAGGCGGTTTTCGTTTTTACAGATCTGATGATCTAGCTGCAGATGTAATAAAATATTTATTAAAATCTGTTCCTGAACTTGATCCCAAAAGAGTTGATGATTTAATAGTAGGCAACGCTTTCCCTGAAGCAGAGCAAGGACTGCAGGTTGGAAGGATGATAGCGTTACAGTGTCTACCACAGGAAGTACCAGGCGTAACTATTAACAGATTCTGTGCATCAGGGATTGATACAATTTCGACTGCAGTTGCTCGAATTAGGAGTGGAATGATGGATTGTATTATTGCAGGAGGAACCGAGTCAATGTCTATGGTACCAATGACAGGATGGAAATTAGCTGCAAACTACGAACTTGCAAAGGACTACCCTGGTTATTATATGAGTATGGGATTAACTGCAGAGAAAGTTGCAAATCAGTATAAAATATCTCGTGAAGATCAAGATAAGTTTTCCTATCACTCACATATGAAAGCTGTAAACGCATTGAAAAAGGGTTACTTTAAAGATCAAATTGTACCTATTGAAGTTGAAGAAGTTTATATAGAAAATGGTAAGAAGAAAACACGGAATAATATTGTTGAAGTTGATGAAGGTCCCAGAGTAGATACTACCGTTGAAGCTTTAGCCAAATTAAAACCGGTTTTTGCTTCTAACGGTACAGTAACCGCAGGTACAGCTTCACAAACTTCAGACGGGGCTGCATTTGTACTTGTTATGTCAGAAGAAATGGTAAAAGAGTTAAATTTAAAACCAATTGCAAGAATGATATCTTATGCTCTTGAAGGAGTAGACCCAACAATGATGGGCATTGGTCCTATAGCCGCTATACCTAAAGCACTTAAAAAAGCAAATATGAAACTTGATGATATCGATTTAATAGAATTAAATGAAGCTTTTGCTTCTCAATCATTAGCTGTTATTAGAACTCTAAAATTAGATTCAGAAAAAATAAATGTTAACGGAGGAGCAATTGCATTAGGGCATCCTCTTGGTTGTACAGGTGCAAAATTATCTGTTCAGATATTTAACGAGCTAAGAAGGAGAAAACAAAAATACGGTATTGTTACTGCTTGTGTTGGCGGCGGACAGGGGGTTGCAGGAATATATGAGCTTTTAAATTAGAATTTTAATAATAAAAATTGAGAGTAAATAAAATGTCACATGAAACAAAAACAAAAGAAGTTTTAAACGGTGGTGAATTTTTAATAAATGAATCTGATGCTTCTTCAGTATTTATTCCTGAGGAATTAAACGAAGAACAAAAAATGATTGTTGACACCGCAAGAGAATTTATTGAAAAAGAAATATGGCCAAAGCTTGACGCAATTGATCATCAGGAAGAGGGTGTTGCTGTTGGGCTGATTAATAAAGCAGGAGAACTTGGTTTACTCGGCACATCGGTTCCGGAAGAATACGGTGGTTTCGGACAAGATTTTAATTCAAACACTGCACTTGCGATGACATTGGGAACAAGTCATTCAATCGGTGTTTCTTTTGCAGCACATACAGGAATTGGAACTCTTCCAATTATGTATTACGGAACCGAAGAGCAAAAGAAAAAATACTTACCTAAACTTGCCA
>PFVA01000077.1 GCA_002790365.1 Ignavibacteriales bacterium CG_4_9_14_3_um_filter_30_11 | reverse complement strand
AAGGGTGTTAAAGGCAAAAATCTACTGGATATTTTAGGATAAAATAATTCCATTATTAAAATACCAAACAAAAGAAAAATAGTTGTAATTACAAGAAATAAAGTTGAAGCAAAAGAAGAATTTAAGACCAATTTATTAAATTTTTTATAATCATTACTTGCTGCATACATAGCTAAAGTTGGGATTTTTGTAGTAATTAAAGTAACAGAAAGATTCCAAAACATTGTTATAATTGCCCAGCTAATCCCCAATTGCCCTGCAGAAATTGGCCCCAAAAATAAAAATACCAATGGAACTATAAATGAAAAATTTAAAAACCCAGAAAGTGAACTGATTGCATACTTCCATTGTAACGGAAAAATATCTTTTTTCCATATATCATTCTTAACAGATTTATTTTTTACTAAATCAATTAAGATAGATTGGTATTTCTTTTTAAAAAAAGTTAGTTGCCCCCAAATATTTATACTAGATCCAGCAGAAAACAACCAAAGATTTCCACCAATTATTATCACAATCCAAGATGCTATTCGTTCCTGTATAGATTGCATAAAACGAAATTTACTAATATTTTCAATTTCATTTATACCTTCTAGGAAAATTAGCCCTGGTGATAAAAAAATTTGGATAGATTTTAACAAACTAATTACTATCCAAGGAGCAAACCAAAAAGAGATAGGTACATCATAAAGATTTGTAGATTGTTTCATAAAGAAATATCCACCAATACTTAATGTAAAGAAAAGAAGTAAAGATAATTTGAAAAACCATTTAATAGTGAAATAACTAATTGATGATAATCTTAAAATGGAATCTTTATCTCCACAAAATCCTTTACCAGGTATGTGTTTTATTTTAATCCATTCATGGCTAAAAAATTGTTGGAGTAACTGTCCAAGTCCTAATTCAAACAAGGACTGAATCCCCAATATGCTTATAAATGTATAATAAAAGCCCTGTATTGTAGGTGAGAAATAAATGATAATAATTGGTGCAGTTATTGCTGAAGAGATGAAAACCCAAATCTTATTGGATATACCATATAAAACCGCTTTGTCTTTAAGGTATTGTTTAAAATATAAAAATATTTTCTTGTTAATATATTTAATACTTTTATCCTTTATATACCGAATATTTTTTATATAATTGCATATAGGATGAGACTGTGTCTTTTATTGGATATGGATTTTCAGGATTGAATTCATGTGGGTTTGTTATAATTTCCTTTATAAGATGTAAAGCATCATCAATATTTTTAAATATTAATATTTTTTTATTTTTTTTAGCAATACCAACATTTTTACTAACTATATAACAACCGGATACTAATCCTTCTAAAATTACTAAACCAAATGATTCATAGTTTGAAGTATGTAAGAGCACCTTACTTTCCATCATTTTTGATAAAACTTTTTCTCGAGGGAGTTGACCCATTAATGTAATATTATTGCATAATTTTTCCATTTTAATTATTTCAAGTAGTTCTGATTTTTGTTTACCATCACCTATCAATAAACAATTTATCAGCGGATATTCTATCTTTAATTTTGAAATAATTTTTATAAATAATTTGTAATTTTTGTTCGAGATTAATGATCCAACTCCAATTATATCAATTGGACGATTATTCTTAGTAATTTCAATATTATTCATTCCCCAAGGTATTATATAATTAGGTTTATTTCCGGTTGAATTTATATAATACTTTGATTGGTATTCAGATAAAGTTACTTTTATAATATTATTTAAGCTTAGAATTTTAAAATAAATATTTCCTTTCATTGCATCTTGCCCCATTAAGGTACAAATGTTTTTGATTTTGAAAAATTTACCTAATATACTTCCTAGTAATGCTGTATCTGATAACCAAAAGCTATGGATAATATTGACATTTAATTCTTTGTTAATTTTTAATGAATATGAAATTGCCCGTAATAAGTAAAAAAATTTTAATGGATACTTTCTACTTTTTCCTCCACAATTGTATACTTTAATCCCTTGCCAAATATGTGGTGTTTTTTTAAATGGATAATGAATTGAAATAATAGATAATTTTATAGCGGGATGTTCAATTAGTAACGCTTTGAAATAGTCTTGCATAGCAGGATGACATGAAGAATCTTTTTCATTTTGGGGGAATCCAGGTGTTAGTACTAGTATATGCATTATATGAAGTTAGTATTATTATTTTATATTAATTCAGCAGTTACTATTAAATGATCGGCCCATCTATTAAACGGAAAAATGTGAGAAAATTTTTCATCAAAATAAATCAACTTTTTATAAATATATGGATATTTATAAGAATATTTTTCCATATATGGTGGAGGACTTATTGCTGCAATACCTTGTATTTCTAAAATTTTATAATCGTCCATTAATGCTTTTTTAATATCCGAGACGCTATAATAATATGTATTAAAATTATATCCATTAATATTAGCACTTACTCCATTTTTCTTTAGCCTTCTAAATGAAGTTTTAAACTTACCTTTAAATATTAATGCTATTTCCCAAAGACAAATTTTTGGAAGAATTACTAATGTCAATCTACCTTCTTTCTTTAATAATAATTTAAATTGAGAAATAACTTGCTTTATATCTTGAGTGCAATTAAGACCTCCAAAATTAGAAAATATGTAATCAAATGATTTTCCTTTTATTTTATTTAATTCAGTAAAAGATAAAATTTCACTTGTAATTAAAGAATTTAATTTTTGATCTTTAACTTTACTATTTAATTTTTTTATCATTCCTTCAGATATATCGGTACAATGAATTTTATGCCCTAGTTTCGCAAAATAAACTGCGTCAATTCCTGTCCCAGCATTTAATTCTAAAATTGAATCATTTTCTCTTAAGTATTTTTTTACATGATTATAAATAATTTTACGCATCCATTTCAGAATTATGTTTTGTTCATCAAGTTTATCAAATATTTCTGACTGATTTGAAAATGCTTTTTTTACAAGATCAAAATTTTGCATGGTTTATTTAATTTTTAATATTATTATATTGATATTTATTAAAGACTTTTGAACAATTTAAGATGAACCTCAAAAACAATATGAAATTTGAAAATGTCCATTTCATATCTTCTTTTGATAATAAAATATTTGACGAAAATACTTATATCAATATTAGAAAAAAAGAAGGAAGAATCTATTCTGATGATATTTTAATGAATCTACCTGATATTAGTAAAACCCATCCATTATTTTCAGAATGGGAAGTACGAAAAGATTCAATGCTAAAATTAATAAAATATTTTTCAGATAAAAAAAATCTATCCATATTAGATGTTGGTTGTGGTAATGGATGGTTATCAAACGCAATTTCATTAAATACAAATAATTATGTTACCGCTTTAGATGTTAATAAAACAGAGTTATTACAAGGAGCAAGAGTTTTTAATAATAATAAAAAATTAAAATTTATATATGGTAATATATTTAAAGATATATTCCCACATAAATCATTTGATGTAATAGTCTTTTCAAGTTCGGTCCAATATTTTAATGATTTTAATAATCTAATCAGGAGGATATTCTATTTTCTTAAAAAAGATGGTGAAGTTCATATAATTGATAGTAATTTTTATTCTTTAGCTGAGTCTAATAAAGCAAAGGAAAGAACAATTAATTATTATAAATATCTTGGTTGTCCTGAGATGATAAATTATTATTACCACCACACCGGCATTCAATTAAGAGAATTTAATTATAAGATATTAAATCAAAAAGAATTATATTTTGCTAAAATTAAAAAAATATTAGGTGTAAAAAGTAAACCCTTATTTCCATGGGTTTTAATTATTAAGGATTAACTTATTTTAACTTTGTTATTCAATTATCCTTATTGTAACTTTTTTAACCAATATTTATAGATAATAATTTGTGGTATGTAATAAAAAGTTGCCAGTGCCTTCTTAAATTCATATGAACTTAAAGTAAAAGGATTATTAAAAAATTTTTTAATAAATATAATCCCTTGTTCTCTTCTAAATTTTTTGTGAATGAACCTATGAAGTTTTTTATAATATTCACGAGAAAAATTATTTTGATACATTAAATCAAGATCATCACTATCATTCCAGTTAGTTTTTTCTTTTAATTGATCTTTAACAATACCATAAAATTTAGTACCAGGAAGAGGATAAGAAATGGAAATGCCAACATCGTCAGGCATAATATCTAGTAGCATTTTCAATGTTTTTTCTATATCATTTTTAGTTTCACCTAAATAACCAAGTTGTAAAAATAATCCTATTTTTATATGCTTTTCTTTTAATAGTTTTGCAGCTGAATATATTTGTTCAACAGATGTGCCTTTATCCATTGAATCAAGAATTTTTTGCGAACCTGATTCAGCACCAACCCAAACTATATCTGCACCACTCTGGGCTAAATCTTCAATAGTATCTTCTTGTAATAGTAAATCAACTCTTGATTGAATTTTATACTTAAATACTAATTTCCTATCTTTAATTAACCTATTAAATTCTTTCACCCAACCAGGCTTTAATCCAAATATATCGTCGCAAAACCAAATATAATTTATACCAAATTCATTAATTAAATATTCAATTTCATTTAAGACATTTTCAGGTGATCGACTGTTATAACGATTACCGTAAATTGGTTTTGCACACCAATTACATTTAAATGGGCATCCTCTTGTTGTTGCTATATTCAAAGCAAAATAGCCGTGTTTATTTATCCATATATTTTTATATTCATCAACATTAATTAGATCCCAGGCAGGTTGAGGTAAGTTATCAAGATTATTTAGTATTTCCCTTCTTCCTGTATTAATAAATTTTCCTTCTTTCTTATAAGTTATTCCTTTAATCTGAGGATATTCAGAAAAACTATTTTTTAATGAATTTAATAATTCAAGTAAAGTTATCTCGGCTTCTCCAAGTAAGACAAAATCTGCACCATTATCTAAATATTTTTCGTATTGATCAGTTGAATCTGAACTACTTACAATTACCTTGCAATTATATTTTTTCCCAATTTCTATTAATTTAAAAGCAGCTTTTCTCATTTTTAGAAGGCACATCTTAGTCAAATAATTAAAACCATCGTCATATATGATTAAATATTTTGGATTATGATTTTTTAAATCGGAAATAATTTCAATAGGATCATTTTTAAGATTAGTATCAAATAAAGAAACTTCATATCCACTATCACGGATAAATGAAGCTGCATATATTGTGCCCAATGGAGGATAAAATTGTTTTGATTTTAATTGTTTGGGATCAAATTTATAGAAATATGAATGTGTGAATAGAACTTCAGACATTTTATATTTTAATTAATTAAAATATTATGTTCAATCTGAAGACAAACAATTTTTTGTTCAAGTGCATTTAATACTTTTGGTTGAAATGATTCAGGGTAGTGAGTTGATATGTTTTTTTTAAATATAAAAGATCTTTGAAATCTTTCTTCATTAAATTCATGGTATTTCCTTTTATCATATTTGTAAAATATTTTCATACAATAATCATCTAATATCTCACCAATAGAATTATTAAATATTGGCTCAATAATTCTTTGTGTAATTTTTATATTAAATTTTTTTACTTTCTTTAATTCTCTTTTAGGATAATTTGGTACATAATTCTTTATCCAATTATTTGAAGATATTAAGTTTTCGTAAATGTTGGATCCGTACATAGGCAAAAGTGATGCTAATTCAATAGCAGTAAAGATATTTTTATTTTCTATTTCAAGGTTATCAGTAGTTATATAGTAGTTTATGCAGAAATTTTTTTTAGAATTAAACAAAAATATTTTTTTGAATAACATAAGTAAAAATCTTGCTATCCATAATCTATTAGACTTAGTAACTACAAAAAAATCTATATCTGAATCTTCATCCATATACCCTTTTGATAAAGACCCTGATATAAACACTGCTCTAATATATGGAAACCTAGAAATAATATTCGAAAAACATCTAGCTGTTCTAATTTTTTTTAAAGCTCTTTTATTGCCAAGTATTCGCCTTTTTATATTTTCTTTATTATTAAAAAGAAAATAAAAGTCATAATGTTTTTTTATTAATCCTTTTTTTTCTAGAATATCTATTTCGTTAAAAATATATTCTTTAGTATCTCCATTGGTTGGAGAGTTGTAATAAATTTCTTCTTTCGTTAAAGGATACCTAAAAATATCATAATATGCTAAAGTCTTAAGAAATATTTGAGAAAGCTGACTTAAATTGAGTCTAATATTATTTTTTGTAGTTATATTCAAAATGTATATTTTTGAGTTAAAAAAATTTGATCTGGGTTACATAGGAAGTTAAATTCTTACAATTTTAAGTATTCCTTTTGTAATACTTCTTACAGAAATTAAAACCACAGTTAAAAATATCTAAGTATTCCAAATCCTAATCTCCACATATCATCACTTGCTGAACGATCAGCTCCAACTAAATATTGTGAAGGATTCAATCTTGCATTATTAGTTACCATTATATGAAAAATATGACCACCGGTTTCTATATCAGCACCAAATGCTACACTGTTATATGATTTACCTGTTTCATCAAGTCTTATTCTACCTCTATATCCGGTAATAATTGGATTATACTCAACCCACATACTCCACATCCTGTTAAAATAATATTGAGCATATGTACCAAGTGTAAATGTATGTTGTTTTTCTAAAGCATATATGAAACTATTTTGCAGATATGATGGAACTAATCCAATTCCTAACTTTTTATCAAAGAACATAGTGTTTAAAATTAATTGTCCGTAAAATTGAAAATTGTCTCCGTCGCCTCTACTTCGAACAATTCCATTTGGAACTTCTGTGTTCCAAGAAATTCCACCTAAAACTGAAACAACTAAAGGTAAATTTTTATTGTTTACTTGAAACAATTTTTGTTTTAACTGAAGGTCAAGATTATCTGTATTATTGCTACGACCTAAAGTAACCATTAATTCATCTGTTAAACCATATCCTAATGCAAATCTAATTCTTGTTGGGCCGTCAAGTCCATAAAATTCATCAAAACCGTCTTTTATCGAAGGTAAAAATCTGTGAGAAATTTCATACATCAAATTTCCTTTTTGAAGTGATTCAGTTGTTGGGAAATTTGCAGTTTGTGTTGCATGAAATAAGCCTAAATTTAATTCAGCCGGTAATTCTGTCTTTTTCCATTTTGGCTGTGCTATTATTAAAAAATTGCAAACAAAAATTATGAATGTAACTTTAATTCTATTCAATTTTTTACCTTGACTGTTCTAATTTAAAATTTAAATTTAATTTAATTTCTTGTGCTACCTTAATAAATGCAAGCAAACTTGGAGCTTCAATATTATAATCTTTCAAAAAGACAGAAAAATTACTGGTTACTGACATTATTTCATTTTCAATTTTAATATCGCCAGGTATTTCCAATTCCTTTTCAACACCATGAATAAACATTTTCCCCTTTACTTTTATAGTATATTTATTTTGATTTTTATTTTGTTTAACATTTACAATGTTTCCCTTGAAATAAGTTATTGGCCATAAATTTGTTTCAAGTACATCTTCACGCATATCCCTATCTCTTTTACCAATACCGGTTTTTACAGTATTCAAAGGAACTTCAAAATAAATTTCATTTTTCCCAGTAAATAATTCCTTACCTTCCCAATAAATATATCCATCAATGTTGTTCGTTGTTCCATCAAAATCTAGAACTATTGTTGAAGAAGTAAATTTAACAAGATTATCAGAACCTTTTTTTACATGCCATTCATCGCCATAAGTAAAACAACTAATAATTAAAAAAACTAAAATAAATTTTAATAATTTCATAATATTAAAATTAATTATTTATTGCTCCGTTATTTATCCAAACTGTAATAGAATCAATAATAGGTTGTGGTAAAGCTGGAGCATTTTTAGGCATTCTTGATCCATTAATATTATTTGATCCTATCAATTTTAAATACAAATAACTTTGTGAAGAATTCCCCGGCTCGATATAGTTCAAATTATTACTACTTACTTTACCTACAATTACATTATATGCATTTCCAGAAAGATTAGGAAACTGAATACCTGTGATATGACAGCCACTTAATGCACAAGATTTGTTAAATACTTTGCTTTGAATATCTGAGAAAGTAGCATTTATAGCATCATTACTAGTCAGAATTTGATCTATACTTGTAGTGCTCTCAACTATATGTTCTTTACAAGAATAGAACAATACAGTTATAAACATAGCTACTAATAAAAGTGGTTTATTCATAAAAAATATTTTAATATCGGAATTAGTCTAAATATGTTTACTATAAATATATATTATTAATTAACTATAAATCAAGTCCATAAAGGTATAAAGTCAAACTTAGTTGAAAATAGAGACTCCATTTTATTAAGCTGTTTTCTTTTGTTTAATCTTTAATTCTGTTTTTAAGACTGTTCTAAGTAAATGTAACTTTTCATAATTATTTACTTTTCTCATTCTTCTTCTATCTGTAACAGCGTTGTACTAAAGCATATTTCCCGAAAGTCTCATCCACTGCTTTTCTTAAACCCTTTGAACCATCCAATAGTGTAAGTATCCTTTGCGTGTACTTGAAATTTCTTTTTATTAAATCTTTTAACAATCCTTTGACCGCATTGCTGTTTTCTGTTGTTGTCTGGATAAAGCCCAAGGGTATCTTTTCTCCGCTGATCGTTATTCCAAGTGCTATTACTTACTGTGTTTTCTTTGGACAGATATTTTCCGTCTATTACTAAGGCTATAAAATCATATATTCACAAATCCTTCTTTTCAAATTCCTCTAATGCCTTTGTGCTTTCTTCTATAAAAGCTTTACTTACCGTTGACTGACTTAAACCAAAACTTTCAACCCCCATCTTTACTACTTCTTGATAATCGTGCTGACTTAATCCCAATATTATTTTTTTCATTAAAGCCTCTGATGGCAAATCTATTGTCCTTAATTTTTGATAGCCCTCTGGACTTTCTGTGACCATTTTTTGATTATCAACTATTCTTGGAACTTTTATTCTTACTTTTTCTTCTCCTACTGTTATGCTGCCTGGATTACTGCCCCAACGACTGTATCTGCCTGATGATGGTTTTTCTCTATCATATCTCTTAAACCAGCTTTTTCTTTTACTTCATCTTCCAGCATCTGACCTGCCTATCCGGTAGGCAGGTTTGCTAATAACTTGGCTGCTTCTAAAAAATTACTGAACAAACTTATTTGCGTTCCTAGTGATTGATTCTGATACCATTGAAGATTTTGTGCTGCATTTTCTTTATTTTTCATCTTAGAGACTCCTTTTAATTGTTTTTGTTTTTTTTGTTACTACAAAATTATTAATTATTTGGAGTCTCTTCCTTTTTTATAAACCCAGATTTTCCATTGGAAAATCTGCCCTCTGGGCAGACAATTTGTAAGTAA
>PFVA01000127.1:4902-14232 GCA_002790365.1 Ignavibacteriales bacterium CG_4_9_14_3_um_filter_30_11 | reverse complement strand
AAAAAACTCTTTCCCGCTTTCGTTATAATTAAATATCATTCCGGAATTTGTTTCTGTAAGAATATTTTTCACTTCTTCATTGTCATCACCAAAAGCAATGATTGGTTTACCTGTTCGGAGATATTCAAACAATTTTCCTGGAACATGCCGTCTCTCTGTTGCACAGACTAAAAGGTAGGAAGCATCTGTTAATTCATTTAATAATTTATTGTAGGGTAAAAATCCGGGAAATTCTGTATAAGCTGTCAGGCAGTTTTTTCCTATTGCTTCTTTTATTACAGGGCTTACTGTGCCGATAAATTTAATCCGAAGCTTTCTTCCTTTGTCAATTTCTGTTTTTAACTGTTTCCAAAAATTCTCTGGATTTTGAAAATCAAAAATATTTCCGGCGTGCAAAAGCATTTCTTCGTTTTTCCTTTTCCCATCTTCCATCTTCCATCTTCCATCTTCCATCAGAAAACCATCTTCATTGTATCCCCAGTAAAGAACGTGACTTTTTCCATTTATGAAATCGTATTTATTCTCATAATCGTTTTTCATTGTTTCTGTTACAAGGACAACTGCTTTGGCATTTTTCATTACAGACTTTTCAATATGATTATCAATTGCCAGGGTGAGCTTACTTCTCCTAAATCCTTTGTAATAAGCGATGTCAACCCAGGGATCAATAAAGACAGGGATATGTGGGATTTTATTTTTTTTACTTAAACTCATTCCGATTAAATGTGTTGTGTGCGGCGGTCCGATTGAAATTATTGCATCAAACTTTTTCTTTTGAAGTATTTTATTCCCCGCAGGTACAGCTGAAAAATACCAGCCGACTCTTGCATCCGGAATAAATAAATTCATTCTTATCCAGATTGATATTTTATGTGTGAGGCTTTCATTAGCTTTTGAAATAGTTTCGGATGCAATAAGCTGTTCATCTTTATCTTTGCCGGTAAATTTTCTGTAAATATCAAAAGGTTCAAATGATTTTGATTTTATAACATTCAATGCGGGATCAATTTCATTTAAGAGACTATCATCTTTTTGTGAAAAAGTATCTTCATTTACCGTAAGCACTGATGGCTGCCATTCGAATTGAGGCAGGTATTTAATAATATTTAACGGCCAGTGAAGGGACGCTTTTCCTGATGGTGGCCAGTAATATGTGATAAATAATACCTGTTTCATTAATTTATTTCTTTATTCCGACAAATCTAATAACTGAAGCCTCGCCTGAATGAAATTTACTTTCGTTCAGAAAAATTTCTTCCTGTACTATGATAACATGGGCTAATTCTTTAAATATACTTTTAATCTCATTTATATCGTAAAGCATAGATATATCCTGCGGGTCTCCCGAATTTCTGCCTAATTGATTTTTTGAAAAAGCTTCAAAAATCAGTATCCCGCCTGTCTTTAATGACTGCACTACTTTACCGAAAAATGCACTTCTTAATTCTTTGTTTAAATGTAGAAAAATAATTCCTACAGCATCATAATAATTTTTATATGGTTCGTATTCTGCCAAATCAATTACAAGATAACTTAATTGTGTCCCGGAATCTTGGGCAAATTGAACAGCTTTATCATGAGCAACCTGACTGTAATCAACTGAATTAACTATCCATCCATTTACTGCGGCATAAACTCCGTTTCTACCTTCGCCGTCACCGGGCATTAAAATTTTCCCCGGTTTTATTTTATCAATTTGCTCTTTAAAAAAATTATTAGGTTCTTTCCCGTATACTGAATCCACTCCGGCATATTTTTCATCCCAGAATTTTCCATTTATATTATTCATAATATTTACCTACTTTATATTAACGGATACTTCAAAATAATAAAAACCGTATGAAAAAATTAAGGAATAAATTTGTTGTTAATTCGCTAAATTTAATTGTCCAGATTTGATGAGTTGAATTATTAACTGATGTTACCCAAAGCTGAAAGATGACATATTTTTATTAAGAAAATAAAGTCTCTATTTCGTTAAAGAGTTATCATTTTATTTGAATTCAATTCAGAAAACAAAGATGTCATCTTTTCACTGTTCATTTTTTGCGTAAGGTGAGTGAGTAAATTACAATAAAAACAAAAGGAATAATATGCTTATTGACATAGCCACAGCTTCACCGCCGTTTAAAGCATCGCAGGATTTAATTAAAGAAGAATTAAAAAAAAGAATGGGTGATAACCCAGCGGTATCAAGAATGATAGATATGGCGGCTAATCATTCAGGTATCCAATGGAGATATTTTGTAGTTCCGGATTGTGGTCCAAATGCGGAAAACAAATTTTATTCAGATGGTAATACATTTATAAAACCGGATACCCGGAAGAGAATGTATGAATATGAAAAATGGACAAAGCTATTATCAAAAGAAGCAGTAAATAAAGTGCTGTTAAAAAATAATTTTGAAGGGAAAGATATTGAAAGACTTATCACAATTTCCTGCACGGGATTTTTTGCACCGGGGCTGGATTATCATTTGATAAATGAATTTGGAATTCCATCTTCAGTAAAAAGAACAAACATAGGATTTATGGGATGTGCAGCTTCACTTGTCGGTTTTAACTCTGTGCTCGAAGCAATGAATTCAACAAACGAAAGTAAGTTAAATACTCTGCTGGTTTCAGTGGAATTATGCAGCCTACATTTACAAACCGAACCGACAAGAGATAATATTCTTGCAAATATTGTTTTTGCAGATGGATGCGCTGTCGCATTGTTTTCAAAAAATGAAAAATCAAAATTGAATCTTTTAAGTACACATTCGGTATTGTTTGAAAAAACAGCCGGAGCAATGGGATGGAAGATCGGAAATTTCGGTTTTGAAATGATGCTTTCGTCTGATTTACCAAGAATGATACTTGAGACTGCCGTTCCGCAACTGAAAGAAATACTGAAATCAAAAAATCTCAACCCGGATAAAATAAAACACTGGGCACTTCATCCGGGAGGCAGTGCAATTCTAAATTCACTTCAGGAAGGATTAAATCTTGATGAAGAAAAAATGGCCCCATCACGAAAGGTATTGAACAATTTTGGAAATATGTCATCAGCTTCAATACTTTTTGTTTTAAAAGAAATTATTGATAATTCAACTATTCGACCGGGAGAAATCTGTTGTGCAGTTGCATTCGGGCCAGGCCTGACAATGGAAATAGCCATTATGGAAGGGAAATAATGTTTCTGAAAAGAAGCTACGATAGAGAGATTATGGATGACTTTTCAATTCAGGATAGAAGGATAGACGAAGCTTTGAGTGAATTGAAAATCGCAAATAAATATTTAGGCGGAATTTCAACAACTATGGCCGGATTAAATATTTTATTGAATCGAGAAAAAGAAATATCAATTCTTGATGTGGGTGCCGGCGGTTCAGATAATCTGATCTTTTTAAGAAACAAATTTACAGGGATAAAAATTACAAGTATTGATCTGAATAAAAGAGTGTGTAAATTTCTAAAAAGAAGTCATGTTGGTAATACAATTTGTGCAGATGTGTTAAATGTTCCGGTTAGAAGTAAGCAGGTTGATATTGTTCACGCTTCATTATTTCTTCATCATTTTAATGAAGATAAGATTAAAAAAATGTTAGTAGATTTTTTGAATATTTCTAAAAAAGGAATAATAATTAATGACTTGAGAAGATCAATCCCGGCTTTGATAGGAATAAAAATAATAGCTGCATTATTCTCTAAAAGTGAGATGTTTAAAAATGACGGACCAATTTCTGTGAGAAGAGGATTCGTGAAAAAAGATTGGAGGATCATGCTGAAAGAGTCAGGAATTAAAAAATTTGAAATTAAAAGAAAGTGGGCTTTCAGGTGGCTGATAGTGATCTATAATGAGTGAATATAAATTTGATGTTGCTGTTATCGGCGGCGGACCTGCAGGTTCTTCCTCAGCTATTCACCTTGCTTTAGCCGGAATTGAAGTCTGCATTTTTGAAAGAAAAAATTTTCCACGCGAAGTTCTATGCGGCGAATTTTTATCAAAAGAAGTTGGCGAGGAAATTAAAAAACTTAATTTGTTTGATAAATTTCTTTTGCTTAATCCACAGAAGATCAAGTCATTCAGCTTAAAAAATAATAACTTAAAAGAATTAAGTATCAATTTTCAGTTTGAAGCATTTTCTTTGAGGAGATCAGTGTTTGATAGTTTCCTTCTTGAAGAAGCCAAAATTTCAGGTGTTAAAATATTTCAACCAGTTGAAATTAAAAGTGTACTAAAAAATAAAGATGGGTACGCTTTAGAAGGCAAAAAAGGAAATGGAGAAAGAATATCAGTAAAATCAAAATTTATTATAGCAGCATACGGCAAACAAAATATACTGGATAAAAATCTTCATAGAAAATTTGTTGATCAAAAATCAAACCTGAATGGAATAAAATTTCATATTGATAAAAAATATCTAAACAATTTTAATTCAGAAGAAATACAGTTATATGTTGGTAACGGAATTTACTGCGGAATAAATTCTGTAAATAAAGTTGATGCAACGGTTTGTTTCCTATATAATAAAAAAGAATTTGTTAGCTCACCAAGGTTACAGATTTCTGAGTTGATGAAAAAGAATAAAAAATTCAGCGAACTGTTTAATACAGGGTTAAATTCAATTTTAGATGAGTTGAAAATATATGGAACCGGTAATATTTATTTCGGAAAAAGGGAATTGGTGAAAGATGGAATTTTTATGGTTGGGGATTCAGCCGGTGTTATTGCTCCGCTTGCAGGCGATGGGATTGGCATGGCGCTGCAAGGTTCTTCAATCTTATGTGAAACTCTTATAAGCGGAATCAGGAAAAATTACAATATAGATGTAATTGGCGGAAACTATATCGATAACTGGAATAAAAATTTTTCAAAAAGAGTAATTACTGCAAGAATAATCCAATGGATAATTTTCAATAATAAATTTAGAAATTCCTGTATAGCACTGGTAAAAAATATACCTGGTTTATTACGCTTATTCGTAAAACTAACCCGCGGTAATTAACTTCAAATTATCAGATATATTTTATATTTTTAAGTAAGAAATTAAGGTTGTATGGTAAAGAGTTTAAAAAATATAGATAAGTTTGTAGTCATTGGTGACCGTATTTTGATCAAGCCGGAAGAAAGTAATGATAAAACTGACAGCGGATTATATCTTCCACCGGGGGTTTCTGAAAAGGAAAAGGTTCAAAGCGGTTATGTTATCAAGGCGGGCCCTGGGTATCCTATTGCTGTACAAAATGAAGATGAATTATGGAAAGAATCAAAAGAACCTATAAAATTTATTCCTCTTCAGATTAAAGAAGGAGACCTCGCTATTTTTTTGCGAAAAGAAGCTTATGAAATCGAATTTGAGAAAGAAAAATTTCTCATAGTTCCGCAAACCGCTGTCCTTATGTTAATTAGAAATGACGATATAGTTTATTAATTTTTTTATTCCCACCAGCTTAATATTTCAAAACCGGATGATTTTAAATTTGTTTTAGCGTTTTGTATTGCTTAGCTGCTATAATATAATTTTGCATTTCCTGTTGCCTGCATATATACACTATTTCCTACAAATATTGATGAACCAATTATGCCTGAATTACCGGTAGTTTTTGTCACTATTGATGACTGCCCATAAGTAATTACAATCCCATGAAAAGTAAAATTTCCACTCATATCTAAATTGCTGTTTACAATTAAAATTCCATAACAGTATGCACTGCTTGTTCATTTAAATAATTATTTTTATAAATAAAAATATTGTAATTCAATATAATCAAGACAGTAATAAATTAGTATAAATTTAATCAATTTATAATTATTATTGATTTCATATTTATAAATTAAAAATGTATTCTAGCATACATAATTCCAATTAATATCATTCTAAATTTTATTATTTTTACAATGAATTTATAATTTAATCTCAATTACTTAGGAAATACTATGACAGCAAATATTGATATGATTAAAAAAGTTTATTCCGAATTTGGAAGTAAACTTGAAAAAGCGAGAAAAGTAGTTAACAGACCTCTGACTTACGCAGAAAAAATTCTCTATTCTCATTTATGGAATGGAGCAGCAAAAAAATTAACCGGTGGAAAGGACTATTCAGAATTATCGCCTGACAGAGTTGCAATGCAGGATGCAACTGCACAGATGGCACTATTGCAGTTTATGTCTGCTGGCAGAGCAACAACAGCAGTTCCTTCAACAGTACACTGTGATCACTTAATACAGGCGCAGGTTGGCGCAAAAGAAGATCTTTTAAGAGCGACTGATGAAAACAAAGAAGTTTATGACTTTCTCGAAAGCATTTCAAAAAAATACGGGATCGGTTTCTGGAAACCGGGCGCAGGAATTATTCACCAGGTCGTTCTTGAAAATTACGCTTTCCCCGGCGGAATGATGATAGGTACTGATTCGCACACGCCAAATGCCGGTGGACTTGGAATGATCGCAATCGGTGTTGGCGGAGCTGATGCTGTGGATGTTATGGCGGGAATGCCGTGGGAACTCAAATGGCCAAAACTTATCGGTGTTCAATTAATCGGCAAAATGAATGGCTGGACTTCCGCAAAAGATGTGATTTTAAAACTGGCGGGCATCCTGACAGTAAAAGGCGGAACCGGTGCTATTGTTGAATATTTTGGAGAAGGAGCAGCTTCTATTTCCGCAACGGGCAAAGGAACCATCTGTAATATGGGTGCTGAAATTGGTGCAACAACTTCTCTCTTTCCATTCGATGAAAGAATGTCATCTTATTTAAGAATTACGGATCGAGCAGATATTGCTTCACTAGCTGAAAATAATGCGAATAATTTAAAAGCGGATAAAGAAGTTTCTGAAAATCCTGAAAAATATTACGACCAGGTAATTGAAATTAATCTTTCAGAACTTGAACCACACTTGAACGGGCCTTTCACACCAGATAAAGCATGGCCGATTTCAAAAATGAAACAAGCAGTTAAAGAAAATAATTTTCCGGATAAAGTAAGCGTTGCTTTAATCGGAAGCTGCACAAACTCCAGTTATGAAGATATAGACCGTGCAGCAAACATTGCAAAACAGGCACTTGCAAAAGGACTGAAAGCAAAATCACAATACACCATTACTCCGGGCTCTGAACAGGTTAGAGCAACAGTTGAAAGGGACGGATTGCTCAAAACCTTGAATGAAATCGGTGGAGTTACTCTTGCAAACGCCTGCGGGCCGTGCATCGGAATGTGGAAAAGAATGAATATGAAAATAGGTGAGAAAAATACTATCGTCACTTCTTTTAACAGGAATTTTGCAAAACGAAATGACGGAAATCCTGAAACACTTGCTTTTGTTGCGAGCCCGGAAATTACGACAGCACTTGCAATTGCAGGGAGCCTTTCATTTAACCCACTGGCAGATACATTGGTAAATAATAAAGGAGAAAAAGTAAAATTTGATCCTCCGACAGGGAAAGAACTTCCCCCGAGAGGATTCGATAAAGGCGAAGAAGGATTTATAGCTCCCGCAAAAGATGGATCGAAAATAGATGTAATTGTAAAATCTAACAGTGAGCGATTACAATTGTTGACACATTTCGAACCATGGAACGGAAAAAATTTTGTTGATTTACCGCTGCTTCTTAAAGCAAAAGGGAAATGTACTACAGATCATATCTCAATGGCAGGCCCGTGGTTAAGATTCCGCGGACACCTCGATAATATTTCAAACAATATGTTCATCGGTGCTATTAACGCGTTTACGGGCGATGCAGGAAAAGTTAAAAACACTTTTACCGGTGAAACAAAATCAGTCCCTGAAGTTGCACGCGAATACAAAGCAAAAGGTGTTAACTGGATAGTTGTCGGTGATGAAAACTATGGAGAAGGTTCGAGCCGTGAACACGCTGCAATGGAACCAAGATTCTTAGGCGGCAGGGTGATAATCGTAAAAAGCTTTGCAAGGATTCACGAGACAAATCTGAAAAAACAGGGAATGCTTCCGTTGACTTTTGCAAATCCTACTGACTACGACAAAATAAAAGAAGATGATAAATTAAGTATTTTAGGTTTAGGTGAATTAGCTCCCGAAAAACAATTCAAACTTGTTATAAACCATAAGGATGGTTCTACCGATGAAGCTATACTAAACCAGACATTTAACGAAGCTCAGATAGAATGGTTTAAAGCAGGCAGCGCATTGAACCTGATTGCAAAGATGAATAAAAAATAAGAAATTGTAAAACCTTCGGGGTTGCTTTTTGAAACCCCGAAGGTTGCTTTAATCAATTAATGTAACCTTGAAGGTCTGATAAGTGGCCTTCAAGGTTTTGTTTTCTGGCCCGGTTCTGAATTTTCAGGATCGGGTTTTTTGTTTTAAAAACCCTCTGATTTCTTTATATATTGATAGAAGCTAATTATTTATTGTTTATCAATAATAATAACTTGACAAACAATAATAATAAATATATATTACCTATAGAAAAAAATAATATTGGAGTTAATATATGAAATCATTAAAAGACAACTTTTTTGTGAAAACTGCATACAGTTATGTAAACTTAGTTTTTTTATTATATCCAATTTTAATCATTATACTAATCATAAATATTATTATATCTGGAGCTTCTTTCTTTCCAAGCAGTGGTAGTGGAAATACTGTATTAATGAATGTTGACCTGTTCGATTTATTTGGGAAAGAAAAACTGATAAATGAAATCACATATCAGAGTATTACATTATGGGTATTTATTTTAATTGTAAACTCTGGCATTGTATTAGGTATTTATTACGGGCTAAAAAAATTAAACAAATTTATGAAAAATGTATTTGAAGATAAACCTTTCATAGAAGAAAATGGAAAACACTTAAAAATGATCGGAATAGTAATTATGGTGCTTTCAACATTAGTTTATTTAAGTCAAATGTCATCAATATATTTTACAACTCTATCTGTGTCAGCAGGAATAAAATATTTATATTTTGTTGCAATAATTATAAGTTCTCTTTTCAATCCATACCTGGTAGTTGGGCTGGTGGTTTTTGTAATTGGGGAGATAATTGTACGGGCTTCTGAATTGAAAGAAGAACAAGACTTAACGGTGTGAGGAATATATGGCAATAAGAGTAAACTTGGATGTGATGATGGCGAAAAGAAAAATTTCCCTTAATGAGTTATCGCAAAAAGTTGGAATAACTCTTTCCAACTTATCAATATTAAAAACAGAAAAAGCGAAAGCAATAAGATTTTCAACTTTGAATAAGATTTGCGAAGTTCTTGAATGTCAGCCTGGTGATATACTTGAGTTCATTCCAATTGAATAATATTTTTAACCCCGACAATTTGTAAGACAAACATATTACTCAAATAACGAA
>PFVA01000127.1:0-4887 GCA_002790365.1 Ignavibacteriales bacterium CG_4_9_14_3_um_filter_30_11 | reverse complement strand
AACGAATTCCGAGATTTTTATATAACTAAGTATATGATCTTTATTTACTTACAAATTGTCGGCCCAGAGGGCAGATTTTCCAATGGAAAATCCGGATTTAATAAAGTCACCTTCTTGTATTAGTTGAACACAGAAAATAAATTTTAGAAAAACTCTGTGATGCTCTGTTTGCTCTGTGGTTAAAATTTCTACCCATAAAAACAAAACAATAATTTCATAAAAATCTCAAGAAATTAACACATATAAGTATTAATTTATCAGTATGAAATGGGATGGAGATGAACTTCTTTGCAAAAATCTTTTTACTGATCCAAAGCCAGAATTAGATACTATTTTAGTTACCGGTGCGACAGGTTATGTGGGAGGGAGATTAGTACCTGAATTACTTGCTAGAGGATATAAAGTTAGAGTAATGGCGAGAGTATCTTCTGTCGAAATAGAGGAACGATGGCCAAATGTAGAAGTAATTGTAGCAGATGCATTAAAACCAGAACAACTTTCCAAAGCACTAGAGAACATTAATGTAGCTTATTATTTAATCCATTCATTATTACTTGGGCCTAAAAAATTTGAAGAAGCTGATATTAAAGCTGCATATAATTTTAGAGTTGCAGCAAATAATGCAGGAATAAAAAGAATAATATATTTAGGTGCGCTAGGAGAATTCGGAACAAAATTATCACCCCACTTAAAAAGTAGAAATCAAGTTGCAGAAGTATTACGAGATAGTAAAATACCAGTAACTATTTTAAGGGCAGCTGTAATAATAGGTTCAGGCAGTGCTTCTTACGAAATCCTTAAAAGTTTAGTTATTAAATCCCCGGTATTTTTTTTACCATATTGGGCAAAAACAAAGTGCCAGCCAATAAGTATAAGAACTTTAATAAATGTTCTTGTTGGTGTTTTAGAAACGGAAGAAACAACCGGAAAAATTTATGATGTTGGAGGAAAAGAAATATTGAGTTATGAAAAGATGTTAAGGATAATGTCAAAACTTTTAAATAAGAAAAAAATATTTGTTCCAACTTTTTTTAAGAATTTTAAAATCTACTCATATTTTGCAAGTTTACTTACTCCTGTTGCTGCACCGGTAATAAAATCCTTAATGCAAAGCTGTAATAATGATGTTCTTTGTGAAAGTGTAAATGTACTCCCGGCTTCTATGTATAGACCGATATCTTTTAAAGAAGCATTACTAAGAGCTATGTCAAGAGAAGAATTGGATGCAGTTCATTCACGGTGGTCTGATGAATACCCTCATGCTCACGAGTTAGCAATTAAACTACATGAACTTAAAAAATCACCACACTACATTAGTGTTTATTCAATAATTTCTTATAAGAAAGTAGATTCTCTTTTCAAATCACTTTGTAAAATAGGAGGAAAGGAAGGTTGGTTTCATTCAAACTGGATGTGGAGGCTTAGAGGAATGTTAGACTCTATTTTAATGGGTGTAGGAACTTCTCGTGGAAGAAGAAGTTCTAATGTTTTAAGAATGCACGATGTTATAGGGTTTTTTAGAGTAGAAGACATAATAGAAAACAAAAGACTTTTACTCCGAGCTGAAATGAAATTACCTGGTAAAGCATGGTTGGAATTTTTAATTAACGATTTTGAAAACAATAACGAACTTACAGTTACAGCATATTTTGAACCATATGATTGGAAGGGTAAAGTATATTGGTATAATTTTTTACCTTTTCATCACATTATTTTTACTAATTTAATTAAGCAAATAGATAAAAGAAGTTAAGATATTTTTATGTTATTCCTAAACCCCACAATATTATTCGGATTATTAGCAGCGGCAATTCCGGTATTAATCCATATGCTGAATTTAAGAAAACTTAAAAAAACAGATTTCAGTACACTCAAGTTCTTGAAGGAATTACAAAAAAGTAAAATAAGAAAAATAAAATTTAAACAGTGGCTGTTGCTTGCATTGCGTGTATTAATTATTTTGTTTACAGTTTTTGCTTTTGCCCGTCCTACACTAAAAGGAATTGCTTTGGCCGGAACAACTTCTGCATCTAAAACTTCAGCCGTTTTTATTTTAGATGACTCTTTCAGTATGTCTTTGGTCGAATCAAATGGTTCTTTGTTTAATATGGCAAAATCAGAAATTATAAAAATCCTTTCTTCGCTAAAAGTAAGTGATGATGCTGAAATTATTTTAGGATCTAAATCAAAGAAGATAGAGAGTAAATTAACTAAGAATATTTCTTCACTTATAAATAAAATTAAGGAATCTGAAATATCTCCAATATCAGGCAATATTAATGAAGCAATTGAAAAGGGTTTAACTATACTTTCAACTTCCAAAAATTTTAATAAAGAATTATATGTGCTTTCTGATTTTCAAAAAGAAAGTATAAATAATATTTCTCCTCTTAAATTAACTGGCTTGAAAAACATAAGACTTTTTACAATAAAATATGGTGGAATAAACTTTCAAAATATTGGAATTGATAAGTTAACCTTGAGAACTCAAATATTTGAGAAAAATAAACCAATTGTTTTTAACACTGAACTTACAAATTATTCTCCCGAAAATATTAAGGATATAATTGTTTCTTTGTTTATTAATGGAGATAGAAAAAGTCAAAAAAATATAAACTTAAACGCAGGAGCTACTGCAGCTATAGAATTAACTGGAGAGGTTAATTCATCAGGTTTTATTAATGCATTTTTAGAAATTGAAGATGACAATATTTCTTTGGATAACAGACGATATATAAATTTTTATATTCCATCTAAAATCAATGTGGGTTTATTTTATGACGATCTAGCAGATATCCAATTTATTAATGCAGTATTAAATTCATCCAAGAACAAGGGTGAAATTAATACTGTTGAATACAAAACAAAACAGCTTGCTTCAATAAATCTTTCGATATTTGATTTGATAATATTTATACCCGCAAACAATAGTACAAATTTGAACAGATTGAAAGATTATATTAATTCAGGGGGCGGGTTATTATTATTTCCCGGAAATTCAATTAATAAAAATAGCTTTAATAATATTTTATCAAGTCTAAATATTATAGCGAAAGTAACTGCTTATGGGAAAAAATTAGCAAATGAAAATTACGCTACATTTTATAAAGTTGATTTTGAACATCCTGTTTTTGAAAACATCTTTTCTAAAAAAAATAAGAATGAAATTGATTCCCCAAATATTTTATATCACTTTAATATTAATAATATAGAAATAGTAAAAAAAATAATAGCCCTGAACGACAACTCATCATTTCTTTCAGAAATAAAAATTGGCGAAGGAAAAGTACTTATATTTAATACTGCTCCTTCGTTGGAGTGGTCTAATTTTCCAATAAAAGGAATTTTTGCACCTTTACTTAATAAATCAATTTTTTATCTTTCTGCTGAAAATAATTCAATAGATAATTATATAACCGGAAATAAAATAAAGGTGAAAGCAGGAAACAATAATGGCCTGATAGAGATAATTAAACCTAATAAAAACTCAGAATTTATAACACTAGATGGAAAATCAAATTATATAAATTATAATTCTGCTGATCAGACCGGCTTTTATACAGTAAGAAATAAAAAAGATACAATTTCAGTTTTTAGTGTAAATGCAAATCCAATTGAATCTGAACAAAAATATTTAACAAAAGATCAAATAAAAGAGTATTTGGATAAAATTAATTTCATTGGCAAGTATATTCATATAGGTAAAAATGAAAAAGCACTTACAGTAATTCAGCAAGCAAGATTTGGTTCTGAGCTTTGGAAAATATTTATTATTATTGCTTTAGTCTTAGCATTAATTGAAATGCTTGTTTCTAAAAGTTCAAGAAGGGATATTACGGAAATAACTAAATAATTATGATTGAAATAACAAAAAACGAAAAAGAAAAAGCAATTCTGGTATCTTTAAATAAAGATCACTTATCTAATGAAATAATAACAGAACACTTAACTGAATTAGAAGAACTTGCTCTAACGGCCGGTGCAGAAGTTCTACATAAAATAATTCAAAACAACAGACCGGCGGATAAAGCCACCTATATAGGAAAAGGAAAAGTAGAAGAGATAAGATTACTTGTTGAAAATAATGAAAAAATCACTCTTCTAATTTTTGATGATGATTTAACTCCAATTCAAGTAAGAAATCTTGAAGAAATAATTAAACGAAAGATTGTAGACAGAAGCGGACTTATTTTAGATATTTTTGCAACAAGAGCTAAAACAAAAGAAGCAAAAACTCAGGTTGAACTTGCTCAACTTCAATATATGCTGCCCAGACTGACAAGGGCATGGACTCACCTTTCAAAACAATACGGTGGAATAGGTACAAAAGGTCCGGGTGAGACTCAGATAGAGACCGACAGGAGAATAATTAGAACTAGAATATCTCTGTTAAAAGAAAAATTAATTAAAATTGAAAAACAAAGAAGTACACAAAGTCAGGGTAGAAATAATTTTTTAAGAATTGCTTTGGTTGGTTATACAAATGCCGGTAAATCCACATTGTTTAATTTATTAACTGATTCAAATGTTTTTGCAGAAAATAAATTGTTTGCAACTCTGGATTCAACTACCAGGCATTTAACAATTAAAAATGAGAAAATACTTTTAAGCGATACGGTTGGTTTTATTAGAAAATTGCCCACAAATTTAATTGCTTCATTTAAAAGCACTTTAAGCGAAGTAAAAGATGCTGATATTATTTTTCATGTTATTGATTTTTCACATCCATATTATGAAGATCATATTAAGGTTGTTGAAAATACATTAAAAAATCTTGGATGTGAAAAGACTATTCAGTATAAAATTTTTAATAAGATAGATGCAGTTACAGATCATAATAAGATTGATTATGTTAGAAACACCTATAATAATTGCTTTATAATTTCA
>PFVA01000120.1 GCA_002790365.1 Ignavibacteriales bacterium CG_4_9_14_3_um_filter_30_11 | reverse complement strand
AAAGCAAAAAGAACAATAGTTGCGGACGCCCCCGATAAAGAACATCGGGGCAGGCTGTTTTCGCATTCGGCATTTTCATAATTATTGGCTTTGTTCTTCCGTGTGTTGTTGCTTTGTAAATTAGTTTTGTTAAATAAATACTTTAATAATTATTGGCAGTTGTTTTTTATGCGGCATTCTTGTTCTGGGGCGCCGCTTATCGGCAATGTCGTTAGCCCTTTTACAGAATTACTAAATATTTAGTTATAAAGTTTTATTATCTTGGGAAAAGAATCTTCAAATTATTGTAGAGAATTATGGATAAGAATATACTAAACCTCTTTTCAGATGTGGAAATTGTTAAAAAAGTTCAAACTAAATTGCCGAAATTATTTCAAATTGCTGAATTGGAAAGCCAGAGAGCTGGAAAAGTTGGAATGGAAGTCGGTTCAATTCGCGAGCGAATAATTGTTTCATTGCTGATTTATAAATTTGGTGAAGAGAATGTTGAAACTGAACTACCTATAACCGAACCGGAAGTTGATGTAAAATTGTTTGACCACCCGATTTCTATTAAAACAAAAAGTGGAAGCGGTTATTCTGGAGTAAAACTAATTTGGACAGTTGATGCTCAAAATGCTTTGGAATTTCAGAACACTTATGTTCCTTCTTGTGATATGATTTACATTCAAATCAATTGGGGAAATACTGGCGGATTATTTTATTTCCCATTGAATATCCAATTAGAAATATTTAATAACTTAGGTAGAGATAATTATATTAAATTACCAAGTTTAGGTACAAATCCTAGAGGTGTCGAAATGTCCTCAAAGGCGATGCAAAAATTATTAGAGCATAGTGGCATTTATAAAATCAAAATTGGTTGGAAAAAAGAAGAAATAAAATTTAACGCATTTAAAAGATGGATTGATTTATGGGCTCAAGAATAATATCAGCAAAAAACGGAACGGCTACAAGTTCATTTGGTAGTCCTGGAAGAATTAATCACGATTCTTCACAGTTCTATAACTCAAGACTTTATGAAGGTCTAATAACTGATGATAAAATTAAACATATAGAAAATAAAATTCCTTTCGAATTATTGAATAAACATTTTTGTCATTCAAGCGAACAAATGACAGAATTACCTGATAATTCTGTTCACTTGATGATTACTTCACCTCCTTATAATGTAACAAAGGAATATGATGATAATCTAAATTTAGAAGAATATTTAATACTGCTAAAAAAAGTTTGGACTGAAACTTATCGTGTTTTAGCTTCTGGTGGTCGCGCTTGTATCAATGTAGCTAACCTCGGAAGAAAACCATATATACCGCTTCATAGCTATGTAATTACTGATATGTTAGAAATTGGATTTCAGATGCGCGGTGAAATTATTTGGAATAAAGCTTCAAGCGCAAGTCCATCTACTGCTTGGGGAAGTTGGCTATCTGCCGCTAATCCAGTTTTAAGAGATATTCACGAATACATTTTAATATTTTCAAAAGATTCTTTCTCACACGCAAGTAAAGGAAAAGAAAGCACTATATCCAAAGATGAATTTTTAGAATGGACAAAAAGTGTTTGGACCTTTCCTGCAGTCTCCGCAAAAAAGATTGGTCATCCCGCCCCATTTCCTGAAGAACTTCCTAATCGTTTAATAAAATTATATTCGTTCAAACAAGATGTTGTCTTGGACCCATTCTTGGGCAGTGGAACTACAAGTTTAGCTGCTATAAAGAATGGACGTAACTATGTAGGTTATGATACGAATAAAAAATATGTTGAACTTGCAGACAAAAGAGTTGCTGAATACGCAAATCAAACAAAGCTATTTTAGAGACAAGGGCTAACATCTTTAATAAGTAAAAAGTCAATAGGGAAAAAGAAACAATAATAATCCGACTCGATACAGTAAAATAAAGTTCTTTGATA
>PFVA01000189.1 GCA_002790365.1 Ignavibacteriales bacterium CG_4_9_14_3_um_filter_30_11 | reverse complement strand
CAGGATACTCCCCTGTTTATCGAACAAAATAGAAACATCACAAATTTACCCACGCTAAAACAGGCTAAAGAAAAATTTATAAAGATATTAAAATTAGTGAATGAGGGCTGTACATTTTTTGACAGGGAAATTACAAATATGCTACCCAGAAGATATGCCTGGGCACGAGGCAGTGATGACTTTGTATCTGACCATAAAACCTTTGAAGAAAAACAATTTGACGAAGCAGGGCATTTAATTAATTCCCTAACCCCAAGAGAAAGAGAAATATTATCACTAATTTCTCAAGGTAAACAAAACAAAGAAATTGCAAATAAACTTTATATTGCGATTGGTACTGTTGAACAGCATAAAATTCATATTATAAAAAAATTGAATCTAAAGAACACAAAGGAATTAATTAATATTGCTATTAATAATAAGCATTATATTATTTAGTACTGACTAATAAAAATACAAAATATAGGAATTCCTATATAGTTATGTATATTAATTTTTTATAGGTTAATATATAGGTTCTATTTCTTGAATGGTAAACCAAATGATAGTAAAAACGAGATTCAGAATTGATTATTATGAATTTAATTAGGTTTTATTTATGAAATTTATATCTTTTATAATCACAACCTCACTTATAACTTTTACTTTGTTTAATAATCATAGTCTTCCACAAAACCAAAATAGCCTATATCTAAATAATGATACAGAAAGACAAAATAACGAATATATGAGTGTTTCTATAAAAGGTGGAGTGGTAATACAGTCTCTTGACAATTGGATAGATAATTTGGACACATCGGATCCATATTATAATCATAAACAAGGATTCCCAGGTTTTATATCATCATTATCATTTTCATACCCAATAGGTGAGAAACAATTTTTAGAACTTGCATTATCAGTTATCTCAGCTGATATAACTGCCAACAATAATTCCTCAACTGTAAACTTAAATTTTAAAACATATACAATTTCTGTTAACTACAAATATTTTATGAATATTTATTTTTCAGGATTTAGGCCTTATATAGGCGCGGGAATAAATTATCTTAGCAGCCATCGTATAGATTATGAATATAGAAGTACTGAGAATAAAATTGAAAATAGTAGTCTATATTCTAGTGGTTATGGAGTTGACTTATTTACAGGATTAGTATATGATTTAAACAAAAGGATAGTACTGTCATCTGAATTAAAAATTATTTATCAGGATGCAAATGCCTCTAAAACACGCTTCCTATTGGATGCAAAATCTTTTGGAATTCATTTATTATTTGGTATCGGTTATAAATTATAAAAAGGGAGTAAAAATGAAAAATTTAGTTCCGTTATTAGTGTTATCATTATTTTTTGCAAGCAATACTTTATTAAGTCAAGACCTACAAAGTTATATTGTAGAATTTGATACATTAATTAATGTAGATAGTTATATGAACTCAAATAAAAACATAGATAAAGAAAAAATTAAAAATGATAAAACCGATAAGCTTAAGTTTATAAAAAATCTAATCGATGAAACTAGTTTAGTAAATATGCGAAAATTGCTAACTAATTTGAGTAGTGATGTAAAATATTTGAAGACAAGAAAAGGAATAGATTTTGATGCAAGCAACCTAAGCAGCGGAGTATATTTCTATACAATAAAAACAAATGATTTTATTGATAGAAAGAAAATGATCCTCCTTCGCTAAAGTTTACCAACCGAAACTGTGTGTAGGTTGGCTACTCAATACAAAACTACTCAATACAAAACTACGCAAGGCAGGTATTGCTGAGTTAAAATTTAACAACCGATAAAAAAAGGTGTAATAGGTATAGTAGAGGAGGGGCATGCCTCTCCCCTACTATGTTATATTTTTTTACACATCATAATAAAGTGCAAACTCGTGTGGATGAGGCGGAAGTTTCTTTGTTTTAATTTAATGCATTGACTTTTAGTTTTTGTTTAAATAAATTAAAATAAAATTAGTTAAATATCCGGGGCCGGAGGGAATGACATTTAATAAAAATTATATTTCTTTATTTACTTTTAATTATAAGTTTTACAACCTTCAAAGTTTTCTGTAGCCTTGAAGGTTTTTTTGTTTTAAAATAAATATGCTAAGATGAAACCTATGAATAAAAAAATAATTTTTTTCTTCTGTTGTGCACTTTTATTTATGTTTTCAAGATGTAAGGATAATCCAATAGATGGAGAAGGTATTT
>PFVA01000131.1 GCA_002790365.1 Ignavibacteriales bacterium CG_4_9_14_3_um_filter_30_11 | reverse complement strand
GCGTGTATAGTACCCATCCCAACAGAAAGAGTAAAAAATATTTGTCCTGCAGCTGCAAGCCAAATACTTGGATTAGAAAGAAGGCTAATATTAGGATTCCAAATAAAGGCAAAACCATTCCAAACAGAATTTTCTGGAACAGCTAGGTCTGGTGTACCTAAAAACATTATTCTAACGGCTAATATTGCTGCAAAAATTATAAGCAACGGTAAAGCTATCTTTGCAAGTTTTTCAATTCCTTTGGAAATTCCTTTATACAACACCCAGAAGTTCAATCCGAATGTTACTAGCATTAGAGCATAAGCTGGTAAAATACTTGTAAAATGTTGACCAACCTCTTTACCTTGATAACTGTAAAGAAAATTTCTCATAGTATCTGCAGTCGTCTGGTCAAAATATAGACCAGTTAATGAAAAAAAACTGTAACCTAAAGTCCATGATTCTATATAGGTATAATAGATAAGAATGATCATAGACATAAAAAGACCTAATGTGCCAAAATATTTAGAAAGTTTGTGTTTCCATAAAACATCAAACATGCCAGGTGCACTTCCGTGATTAAATCTACCGCCGTGTCTGCCAATACCCCATTCAATCCACATTAGTGGAATACCAAGAATTAAAAAGAAAATAAAATAAGGTATCATAAAAGCACCGCCACCATTTTGAGCAGCTTGAACAGGAAATCTAAGAAAGTTTCCTAATCCAACAGCATTACCGGCTACAGCAAGTATTAAACCTATTTTGCTTCCCCATTGCTCTCTACCATTATTGTCAGGCATTATTTTTACTCCGATATTTGATTATTGTGAGCTTCAATTAAAATTTAAATGCGAATATTATAACTTTATTAGAGAATAGCAATACAAATTTTTTTAAAATAAATTAAATTGTAGTAAAGTAATATTTAAAAATTTGTTAATTATTTAAGATTAAATAAATTTAGAAAAGATGATTTTTTCCATTTTTTTTGTTAATTAGATATGTATTTGAAAAAAACAAATTTATCGACAGTATTTACCGTTTGTCGAGTTTTTTTCTCACTAAACTGTTAAAATGAAAAAGAATAGTTGCTATTTTATTCTCTTTTATTATATTGAACATACTATTTTCTACATTCGGTAAAAATTGTCTAAAGAAGGTTAAATTTCCTTTCTAATATTGAATAATTTTAGATAAATGGTAAACAATTTATCCGTATGTATTTCAAAACTTGTATTTAAATTTTATTAATTATAAGAGAGTGCTAATATGAGAAAGTTTTACAAATATTTTTTGTCAATACTAACTATTATACTATTTAATAGTTCGATGTTATTTGCGCAAACGCCACCCACACCAATTCAAACATATCCTACTGGTGGTACTACAACTTATTTAACTAATCAACCTTTGAATTGGTATCCAAGCCCTTGGGCTTCCGGTTTAACTTATACTGTGCAAGTATATCAAGGGACAACCTCAGGAATATTAATATATAATGTAACAGGATCATTTACATCATTAAGCGCAACAGTAACAGGTCTATTTGGATCAACACTCTATACTTGGAGAGTTCGTTCAATAAATTCTTTTGGTACATCTGCATGGGCAACAACAACATTCACTACTTTTTCAGGTTTAGCTGCGCCTCCAAGTCCAATTGTTACAGTAGGCGATGTTACAACTACAGGTGCTTCATTTTCAGTACCGGTAAGATTGGATCTTAATAATTCATTTGGTTCTACCGTTTATGCCGGTACTATAGATTATAAGCAATCAGGGAATGATGTAAATATTGCATATACAGGATTTAGTGCAACAACAGGAACTATAGTTAACAGAGAAATTATGGCGTTAAGTATTGTAGCTAATAACACTACCGGTAAATTAATTTTTATAGCTGTTGGTAGTTCGGCAATAACTGAGAATGATAGGGACACATTATTTAATCTAAACTTT
>PFVA01000239.1 GCA_002790365.1 Ignavibacteriales bacterium CG_4_9_14_3_um_filter_30_11 | reverse complement strand
GTGAATATTTGGAATTTATTGAATCCGGTGCATATAAAAAACAAGAGCTCTGGCTGTCAGACGGCTGGGTTGTAGTTGAAAAAGAAAATTGGGAAGCTCCTCTTTACTGGAAAAAGATCGAAAATAAATGGTGGAATTTTACTTTATCCGGGTTGAAAGAAATATCAATGAATGAACCAGTTACACATATTAGTTATTACGAAGCAGATGCATTTGCAAGATGGGCAGGAGGAAGATTACCTACAGAATTTGAATGGGAAGTAGCCGTAAAAAACATAAAGATAAAAGGTAACTTTGTGGATAATAAACATTATCACCCAATTCCCTGTGTAGAAAATACATCTTATGAATTAAAGCAAATGTATGGTGATGTTTGGGAATGGACACAAAGCGCTTTCCTTCCTTATCCAGGCTTTAAACCATTACCCGGCGCATTAGGAGAATACAATGGTAAATTTATGTCTGGGCAAATGGTTTTAAGAGGCGGTTCTTGTGCAACATGTTCTAATCATATTAGAAAAACATACCGCAACTTTTTTCCTCCACATTCACGCTGGCAATTTATGGGTTTAAGATTGGCAAAAGATGCTTTATAAAAATTAATGAATACAAAAACTGACGAAGGAATAAATAAAGATATTTTATCAGAAGTTTTAAATGGGTTGAATAAAGTTCCTAAGATTCTACCAAGCAAACTTTTTTATGATAAAAGTGGTTCAAAATTATTTGATGAGATTTGTGAGTTAGAAGAATATTATCCGACCCGAACTGAAATAAAAATAATGCAGGATAATATAAAAGAAATGGGGGAGCTTTTAGGTGAAGGTACATTATTGATAGAATTAGGAAGTGGAAGCAGTCAAAAAATAAGACTATTGTTAGATTACATACCCGGACTTGCAGGTTATATCCCTATTGATATTTCATCCGAACACTTATTAAATTCTTGTAAAACACTACAAGTAGAATATCCTAATTTAAATATATTTCCTTTGGCAGTGGATTATACAAATAGTTTTGAATTGCCTAAAATAGATATAAAGTATGATCATAAAGCTGTTTATTTCCCCGGCTCAACTATAGGTAATTTTACAAAACAAAAAGCAAAGGAATTTATTAATAGAATTGCCAAAATTGTTGGACCTAACGGTGGATTTATTATTGGAGTTGATTTAAGAAAAGACAAAAAAATATTAGAAGATGCTTATAATGATGAAAAAGGAGTCACTGCAAAATTTAATCTTAATATATTGAATCATATAAATACAGAATTAAAAGGAAATTTTAATTTAGATAATTTCAAACATTATGCATTTTTCAAAGAAGAAATAGGAAGGATTGAAATGCATTTGATTAGCAAAGTAAATCAAAATTCAAAAATTGGAAATTCTGTTTTTTCATTTAAAAAAGATGAACATATTATTACTGAGTTTTCTTATAAATATACTTTGGAAGAATTTGAAAATTTAGCAGGCGATAAATTTAATCTAAAAAAATACTGGGTTGACGATAATAACCTTTTTAGCATTCAATATTTTAAAAAGAGAGAAAAATAAAGTTGTAGTAACACATTAGAAATGTCAGTAGTTATAACTCCATAGAAATGTCAGTGTTAATTTAGTTAAACAATTAGTTAAAGTAATTCTTTGGGGTAACTTCAGGAGGGCGTAGCCCGACTGGAGTTACCCCAATACCTCTGCCAAATAATTCCTCTGTTTATCATCAGTTAATTTTTTATTCAATCTTCTTCTGCTTCTGTAATTGTAGTTAGTGTAGAGAACACTAATTCCGGAATTCCAATTGATTATGCTTTATCACAGAATTATCCAAATCCATTTAACCCTACTACAAAGATAAGATTCAGTATTCCTTTTGAAAGTACTGTAAAGTTAGTTCTTTTTAATGTACTTGGGCAAGAAGTAAGGGAAATTGTAAATACTACAAAAAATGCAGGTACTTATGAAGT
>PFVA01000158.1:7072-16631 GCA_002790365.1 Ignavibacteriales bacterium CG_4_9_14_3_um_filter_30_11 | reverse complement strand
CGGCTCCTTTTATTGTTGAATGCAAAGCTCTCGGCGCAGAAGTTACATTAATTGATGGACTTATTACAAACTGCGGAAAGGCTGCGGCTGAAGGTGTCAAAAAATCCGGAAGATTTGATGTTTCAACTTTAAAAGAGCCTTACCGCATTGAAGGCAAAAAAACTATGGGTTATGAAATTGCAGAACAGATGAATTGGGAATTACCCGATGTGGTTATTTATCCAACCGGGGGCGGGACAGGTTTAGTTGGAATGTGGAAAGCGTTTTCAGAAATGGAAGCACTCGGCTGGATTGGTTCAAAGAGGCCTCGTATGGTTACTGTTCAATCAACAGGATGCGCGCCAATGGTAAGAGCATTCGAACAAAACACTGAATTTGCTGAACCCTGGCAGGGTGCAAAAACTATTGCAGACGGACTTCGTGTACCTGCCGCGGTCGGTGATTTTTTAATCTTGCGTGCACTCAGAGAAAGCAACGGTATTGCAGTTGCAGTTCCGGATGAAGATATCTTAGAAAACACGAATCTTATCGGAAGAACACAGGGAATTTTTGCAGCACCGGAGGGTGGCGCAACATTAGCCGCATTTAAAAAATTAAGAAAAGATAATTGGATTAAAGACTGCGAAAAAGTTGTTTTATTCAATACAGGAAGCGGATATAAGTATTTTAATTTGTGGAGTTAAAAATTATTCTCGCCTACTCATCATTTTTTGTTATGAAAAGTGAGTCAGGCAAATTTGTATTTACTTTGTAATCAGAATAAGTTAATACAACTTTTCCTTTCATACCGGAAATATCTCTTTTCCCTTTTTTGCGCTTTAACTTATCTTCAAGTTTAGCTTGTAAACCTATTTTATTTAGATTGAAAGAAAAAATAATATTGGAAGGTAGAGGATAATCCAAATTTTCATCAAAATTAAACTCTACATTAAAAGTACCATTTTCTTTTGTTGTTGATTCTATTTTTCTGATTACATTTTTAACCTGATCAACCCACATAGTCGTTAATAATATTTCATTATCTTCTTTGTTGGGTATTATCTTCACCACAGAAAGTTCTCTTCCATTTACATTTTCATTTCTTGCAAAAACTGCTGTGTATTCTCCTTTTAAATATGAAACAGGTGAAAAGTTTACACCTTGTTTTGGTATCATAGCAAAAGAAGTTGATTTAACAAATGTCTTATCAGGTTGTTTGAAATAAAATTCAGCTTTCATTTCTGGCATTTTAATCATGGTAGCATCGACTTTTATCTTTACATTAACTTGATAGTTTTTAACCTTCTCAAATTCTTTTTTTAAATTTTTAATTATATCGTCTGGATTTTTACTTTGTGCATTAGTAAATGAAGTAAAAATAAATAGTAGTAAAATATTTATTATTAATAATTTTTTCATGTTAAGATATCCTTCTTTTCAAAGATATAAGCTGTAATTCCGAATAAAACTACTATATGTCCTATAAGAACACCCAATGCTTTTAATAATTCAGTATAATTTAATGTATCTTCAAAAAATAAATTCCAAGAGAAAATATAATTTGTAAATAAATACGGTTTTATAGTTTGGAAAAAATCAATTGGAATTGCTGATAAAATAGCAAACACAATTATTATAGCCATGGCAGTAACAATTGGTCCAATAGCATTTTCAACCAAAGAGGAGAAAAAGAAAGCCAAAGATGCTACTGTACACATAGTTAATGCTGCCATTAAATAAGCTAAAATAAATCTCCAAAATATATCATCTTTCGCAAATATTATTAATCCTTTTTGAAATACAATTAACTCACCAGAGCCAAACAAAATTAAACCTAAAGTAAGACTTAATACTGCAAGCCAAACTATAAGCATAAAACTATAAATAAGACTTGCTAAAAATTTTGATAATACAACTTGAAATCTGGAAACTGGGCGGGTCATCAAAATTCTGTAAGTACCCGCTGTTGCTTCTCCTGCTAATATATCACCTGCAACTAACACAATTAAAAATGGAATATTTACAATTATGGCATTCAAAATCATATAAGAAATAAAATATCCATTTAATAAATTACCAACCATTAAAAAAGAATCTGATAATTGATTTGTCAATCTGCTGGCAGCATCTTTTTCACCTATAGAAACTGCAAATTGAATAAGTAAAATTAAAAATGTAACAGCAGCAAAACCAATATAGGTACGCCATTTCCTAAATATTTTATATAATTCTATTTTTATTAGTGTAATCATTATTTACTTTTTTCAGTTATTTTTAAGAAATATTCCTCTAAAGAACGAGTAGGAATAACTGCACTAACTTCAACATTTTTTTCAATTAGATATCTATTTAATGGTGCAATTTCTTCTGGCTCAAGAATAAAAACAATTTTATTGTCCAAAGAAGAATAAATTTTATCTTTCCAAGCTGTATTATCTAGCAAATTCTTTGAAGTATTCATATCATTAACTTCAAAAGTTACTTTTAGTTTATTTTTATTAAGTAGTTCGTTTACCTTACCTTCAATTACTTTTTTGCCTTTGTCTAAAATTATCATTCTGTTAGCAACAATTTCTATTTCTGATAAAATATGAGAAGATAAAAATATTGTTTTCCCCTTTTCTCTGCTAAGCATAATCAAAAGATCCCTAATTTCTTTCATACCCTGTGGGTCAAGTCCAGTAGTAGGTTCGTCCAATACTATTAAATCAGGATCGTGAAGCAGAGCTTGAGCAATCCCTAATCTTTGTTTCATTCCGTGGGAATATGTTTTAACCTTACTCTTATATCTCTTTTCCAACCCAACTAGTTCTAATATTTCCATTATTTTTGTTTTGGAAACTTCTCCCATACTTAATTTACCAAGTATAGATAAATTTTTATAAGCTGAAAGATTTTTATAAAAATCCGGCTTCTCAACTATAGCACCAACCCTTTTTAGAATATCCTTTCTGCCAGTTTGTAAAGATTTACCAAATACTTTAATAGTACCGGAAGAAGGTGTAATTAGAGAAAGCATCATTCTTATTGTGGTGCTTTTACCTGCACCATTTGGGCCCAAAAATCCAAAGACATCACCTTTAAAAACTGTAAGGCCTAAATCATCTACAGCTGTAAGGTTCTTAAATTTTTTGGTTAGACCAAGAATTTCAATTACTTTTTCTTCGTTCAATTTCTTTTAATTTTAGTTTTAATTAAAATAGATTTTTTATACTATTGATGTAAATATATTATTATGAATGGATAAATATAATGATAATTCTTTATATGGATTGATGAGAATTAAAACTAATATTTTAGTAATGATAAGATTAATTTCTCATGAAAAGATCTTATTAAAAAATTCTTTTAAAAAGACTGTACAAATTTGTAATTTAATTAAGCTCTTATATAATAATAAGTTACGGGAATTTTTTAATAACTATTTTAGTTAATTTCTGTAAGGTAAATTAATTTAATTTCAGATTTTAATTAGAAAAATAAAATATTATTTAAATTTATTTGTAATTGTCAAAAAAAATCTCGATGTTAACTGTCAATTCAATACCATTCGGAATCTATCTTTTAATTATTGATAAATATTATGGTTTGAAATTAAATCTTTTCAAACTTTATTTTTATACTCATGAAGAAAATTTTTATAAGTCAAGATATCTTTTCAATTAATATTTTTTTAATATTACACATAGAAAATTACAAAGCCTAGACCAAGTTTATGGAGAAAAAACATGCATATTGATAGACTATTTACCCAATCCGGAAAAGACCCATTATCTTCAATAATATTTGTAAAAAGAACTTCAGAAATAAAAAACCCTGACGGTTCTGTAGTCTTTAAAATGGAAAATGTGATGGTTCCGGAAAATTGGTCTCAAGTTGCTACAGATATTATAGCTCAAAAATATTTTAGAAAAGCCGGGATTCCTAAGCTTGTTAAAAAAGTAAAAGAAAAAGATGTTCCTGTTTGGTTACAGAATTCAACAGCTGATATTCAAAAATTAGGACAATTACCTGAAGACGAAAGATTTTCATATGAAAATGATGCAAGACAAGTTTTTCATAGATTAGCAGGTTGCTGGACATATTGGGGATGGAAAGCAAATTATTTTGAAACCGAAGAAGATGCAAAAACTTTTTACGGTGAGCTAATGTTTATGCTTGCTCAACAATTTGGCGCACCAAATAGTCCTCAATGGTTCAATACTGGATTAAATTGGGCATATGGAATTTCAGGCCCGGCACAAGGACACTATTATGTTGACAATAAAACCGGTAAACTAACTGCTTCAACTGATGCCTATACACACCCTCAACCACACGCTTGTTTTATTCAATCTATTAAAGACGATTTGGTTAATGATGGCGGAATTATGGATTTATGGGTTCGTGAAGCAAGACTTTTCAAATATGGTTCAGGTACCGGATCAAATTTTTCTGATATAAGAGGAAGTGAAGAATCATTAAGCGGTGGTGGAAAATCTTCAGGGTTGATGTCTTTTCTAAAAATTGGTGATAGATCAGCCGGAGCTATAAAATCCGGTGGAACAACTAGAAGAGCTGCTAAAATGGTAACCGTAGATTTAGATCACCCGGATATCGAAGAATTTATTAATTGGAAAGTAAAGGAAGAACAAAAAGTAGCTGCACTTGTTGCTGGCTCTAAGCTTTGTAATTACCATCTTAATACAATTATGCAAGCTTGTTATGCAGATCATCCTGAAAACGACAGATTTAATAAAATGGTTAATGTTAAATTAAAATCTGCTGTTAAAGAAGCTAAGAAAGTTAATATCCCAAATAATTATATTGATAGAGTTATTCAACTTGCAAAACTTGGTTTTAAATCTATTGACTTCCCAACTTATGATACAGATTGGACCTCAGAATCTTATTTAACTGTCTCCGGACAAAATTCTAATAATTCAATTAGAGTTACAAATAATTTTATGACAGCTGTTCTAAAAGACAGCGAGTGGGAATTATTTTGGAGAATAGAAAAGAAAAAAGCAATTGAAGAAAATAGAAAACCTAAATCTTGCAAAACTTTAAAAGCAAAAGACCTTTGGGACGATATTGCTTATGCAGCATGGTCATGTGCTGATCCCGGAATTCAATACCATACTACAATAAATGAATGGCACACATGTCCAGAAGGTGGAGAAATAAAAGCATCAAATCCTTGCAGTGAATATATGTTTTTGGATGATACAGCATGTAATCTTGCATCACTAAATCTTGTTAAATTTTATGATAATAAAAACCACACCTTTAACATTCCTGCTTTCAGACACGCTGCAAAATTGTGGACAATTGTTTTAGAAATTAGTGTTCTAATGGCACAATTCCCTAGCAAAGAAATAGCTCAGTTAAGCTATGATTACAGAACTTTGGGGTTAGGATATGCTAATTTAGGTTCACTTCTTATGCTACAAGGCATTCCATATGACAGTAATGAAGCATTTGCAATATGTGGTGCTATTACATCAATAATGCATATGTCTGCTTATTCTGCATCAGCTGAGATGGCTAAGGAACTTGGTACTTTTACAGATTATGAAAAAAACAAAAAACATATGCTCAGGGTTATTAGAAATCATAGAAGAGCAGCATATAATGTTCCTAAAGAAGAATATGAAAAACTAAGCATTTTCCCAATGGGTATAAACCCAAACTATTGCCCATCTGATCTTTTAAAAGCAGCAAGAGAAGATGCTGATAAAGCATTAGAACTTGGAAATATTTTTGGTTTTAGAAATGCTCAAGTTACAGTGATAGCACCAACCGGTACAATTGGTTTAGTTATGGATTGTGATACAACAGGAGTTGAACCGGATTTTGCTCTTGTTAAATTCAAAAAACTTGCCGGAGGAGGTTATTTTAAAATTATTAACCAATCAATTCCACCAGCATTAACAAAACTTGGTTACAATCAAGACCAGATAAATGAAATTGTAAAATATGCCAAAGGTTCCGGTAGTTTGGAAGGATGTCCATATATAAATCCGGAAACTTTAAAAGCAAAAGGATTTACAGATGCAATAATTGATAAAATAGAAAAAGCTTTGCCTTCGGCTTTTGATTTAAGTTTTGTTTTTAATTCTTACACAATTGGAAAAGCATTTTTAATTGAAAAATTAAATATTGATAAAGAAGACATTGAGGATTTTAATTTCAATCTCTTAAATGCTTTAGGTTTTTCAAAACAGGAAATATCTTCTGCTAACGATTATGTTTGTGGAACAATGACAATTGAGGGAGCTCCATTTTTGGATGTTAAACATTATCCTATTTTTGATTGTGCAAATAAATGCGGGAAGAAAGGATCTAGATTTATACGATCAACTGCACATATTAAAATAATGGCATCTGCACAACCTTTTATATCCGGTGCTATATCCAAAACAATCAACTTGCCAAATTCTGCTACTGTTGATGATATTAAAAAAGCATATATGGAATCATGGAAATTGGGAATAAAGGCAAATGCCCTTTATAGGGATGGATCAAAGTTATCGCAGCCATTAAATACAATGAGTGAAGAAGAAATTGAAGAAATATTAGAAGATAAAGAGAACAACGACATTGTAAAATATGCTGAAAAAATTATGTACCGTTATATTGCAAAGAGACAAAAATTACCAGATAGACGCAAAGGTTATACACAAAAAGCAAAAATTAACGGACAATCAATATTTATAAGAACCGGAGAATATGAAAACAAACAACTTGGTGAAATTTTTATTGATATGCACAGAGAAGGTGCAGCTTTTAGAAGTTTATTAAACTGTTTTGCTATTTCTATTTCTTTAGGATTGCAACATGGAGTACCGCTTGATGAATTTGTTGACGCTTTTGTTTTCACAAGATTTGACCCCAGCGGTATTGTAACCGGTAACGAAAAAATAAAGATGACAACATCTGTTATAGATTATATTTTTAGAGAATTAGCAGTTACATATTTAGGCCGTGATGATTTAGCGCATGTTACACCGAACGAGGTAGAAAACAAAGTTTCCCATGGTATTGTCAAAAATTTAGAAGACAACAACAATGCCTCAGATCAGAAAGAAGAAAAGAAGGTTAGTCTAGATAGAGATGGTATTTCACCAAGAGAACATTTTAAACCAAAAGGTAAAAACAACCCATCTCAAAGTAATAACATTTCTACTATCACAGCAAAAGTTAAATCGGCTATCGAGCAAGGTTATACCGGAGATATTTGTACTGAATGCCAAAGTATGACCATGGTAAGAAATGGTACATGCTTAAAATGTATGACTTGTGGATCAACTTCAGGATGTAGTTAATTTAAGTATAAATATTAAAATTTTCAAAACCCAGTTTTTAATTAAGACTGGGTTTTTTGTTTTAAAACTCCCTAACTCTCCTTCCGCCCATAAACCTTTTTACATAATATGAAGAAGCAATGGAAGAAATTGTAACACCTTTTGATGAACTTGCGTGAGCGAATAAATCATCACCTAGATAAATACCAACATGTCCTGGTTTTACTGTCATTCTGGTATCAAAAAATACAAGATCTCCAAACTGTAATTCTTTTTTCTCTTCAATATCCTTACCCATATTATATTGTTCGTTTGCGGTTCTACTTAAATCAATAGACATTGTATTTTTAAACATAATTTGAGTAAAAGCAGAGCAATCAATCCCTTTTTTTGAATCCCCACCAAATTTATAAGGCGTATTCATATATCTAATAATTTCCATCAATAATTTTTCTTTTGAATTTACATCTCCGGTTGGAGAATTTGTAGGCTGACTTATCTTACCTACCAGATTGTCTATATTTACAGGAGTATCATCGGCGGGCGCAATATCAGGATCATCGGAAGTAAACCTAATTTCTTTTGTAGTTGGTTTGTCTTTATCATCAGGTCTGTTATAGCGGGTTGAGTTTGAGCTGGCAGAACACCCAGAATAAATAAATAAACTTATACAGATTAAAATAAGTAATCTTAAATTGTATTTATTAGATTTACCCCAAATATGATCTAAGATTTTTACTTCTTGATGCATGCCTTAGTCTGCGAATTGCTTTTTCTTTTATTTGTCTTACTCTTTCCCTTGTAAGATTAAATTTTTCACCAATTTCTTCTAATGTTAATGAATGTTCTTTTTTCAATCCGAAATATAATTTAATAACTTCTGCTTCCCTTTCGGATAATGTAGATAAAGCTCTATCAATTTCAGATCTTAATGATTCACTCATTAAAAGATTATCAGGTTCAGGTTGATGTTCATTTTCAATTACATCCAAAAGGCTGTTGTTATCACCCTGTGCAAAAGGAGCATCAACTGAAACATGCCTGCCGGATATTTTTAAATTATCAGATACTTCGCTGACATCCATTTCAAGTTCATTTGCCAATTCAGCTGCACTTGGTTCTCTTTCAAATTCTTGCTCTAGATTGCTATATGCTTTTCCTATCTTATTTAGGGCTCCAACTCTGTTAAGAGGTAATCTAACAATTCTGGATTGTTCTGCCAAAGCTTGTAGAATGGATTGTCTTATCCACCAAACAGCGTATGATATAAATTTAAAGCCACGGGTTTCATCAAATCTTTTAGCTGCCTTTATTAAACCAAGATTACCTTCGTTAATTAGATCACCTAAAGAAAGACCTTGATTTTGATATTGTTTAGCAACGCTTACTACAAATCGAAGGTTTGCTTTTGTCAACAGTTCTAATGCTTGCTGGCTTCCCTTTTTTATTTTAATTGCTAATTCAATTTCTTGATCTGCAGTAAGTAAATCAACTTTTCCAATTTCTTGTAGATATTTATCAAGTGATTGGCTTTCTCGGTTGGTAAATTGTTTTGTTATTCTCAAAAAAATATCCCTCTAATATTTTTTAGTTATTTATTGTATCTACTATACCAACAATAGATGCATCAACAGGAGCCATATCAACCGGTAGAGGAATAACAGCTTCAGATGCAGTAATATAAAATATTGTTTCGCCTGTACCGGCACCAACAGTATCAATAGCTACTAAAGGCTCACCCACTTCTTCATAATTTGCATTTATTGGTTGGACAAAAAGCATTTTAAAACTTTTTAAAGTTTCATACTTTCTTGTCGCCCAAACATTTCCTATAACTTTGCCTAAAAACAATATTACTCTTATTTATTTTTTCTTTAGTAAATCTTTTAAAGGAACATCCAGTTTATCAACTATTGCCATAATAACTGCATCAACAGGTTTGTTTTGGGTAAAGCTAGTTTGTCTGGATGAACTACCTGTTGCAACCAATACAGTTTCGCCTTCACCTGCACCAACACTATCAACAGCAACAACAAAATTATCTTTCTCTTTCATTTCAAGATCTAGATGGCGAACAATTAAAAACTTTGCTCCAATAAGATTTTCATCTTTTCTGGTTGACCATACGGTTCCAATTACTTTTCCTAAAAACAAATTAATACTCTATTTTATTATACTTTTATCTTAATGGTATTAAATTTAGTTTGATGAATATTAAAATACAAGCAATTTTAATATTATCCCAAAAAATTCATTGGGAATGAATTTTTTGCCGGAGGCCGCTATATAAAATG
>PFVA01000158.1:6795-7037 GCA_002790365.1 Ignavibacteriales bacterium CG_4_9_14_3_um_filter_30_11 | reverse complement strand
TAACGAATTCCGAGATTTTTATATAACTAAGTATATGATCTTTATTCACTTACAAATTGTCTGCCCAGAGGGCAGATTTTCCAATGGAAAATCTGGGGTTATAATTTTATTGTGGGAAGAAAGCTTTTTCCTTTTAAAGAATTTTTAATTCCAAAATAATCAGCTACAGTCTTACCAACATCAGAAAATGTTTCTCTAATACCAAGATTTTTACCATTATTATTTTTACTATAAACAATTAA
>PFVA01000158.1:0-6789 GCA_002790365.1 Ignavibacteriales bacterium CG_4_9_14_3_um_filter_30_11 | reverse complement strand
ATATTCTCTGCTGTGATCTGTACTTTTAGTTGTTGGGTCATTACCATGATCTGCAGTTATTAAAACCAAATCACTATCATCTAAATTAGAAAGGAACGAGGGTAAAAAATCATCAAATTCTTTTAAAGCATTGTAAAATCCCTCAGGATTATTTCTATGTCCATAATAGACATCAAAATCGACTAAATTTATAAATATTAAACTGCTTTTTACTTTACTTGAATACTCAATTATTTTTTGACAGCCTTCAGAATTAGATTTTGTTTTTTCAATTACATTTATTCCCCTGTAATTAAAAAGATCATTAACCTTACCGATTGCAACAGTATTAATATTATTTTTTTGTAGAATATCTAAAATTGTTTCCTGTGGTGGATCAAGTGAAAAATCTTTTCTGTTTGTTGTTCTTGTATAATCTCCATTTTTACCTAGAAAAGGTCTTGCAATTACACGCCCAACAAGTAATGGATCTGTTAGTACTTCTAATCTGGTTATACTGCAAATTTCGTATAATTTTTCTAATGGTATTACTTCTTCGTGTACAGCAATTTGAAAAACGGAATCTGCAGAGGTATAAATTATTGGATATCCGGTTGCTACATGTTCATCGCCTAATTCATTTATAATTTCGGTTCCAGATGCTGCTTTATTGCCAAGGAAACCTTTACAATTTGTTTTTGCTAAAAATTTATCAGTTAAATCCTTTGGAAATCCTTTAGGGAAATAAGAAAAATCTGTATCCACAAATAAGCCGGAAATTTCCCAATGACCTGTTGTTGAGTCTTTACCTTTAGATATTTCTTTCATTTTACCAAATGAAGCAATTGGATAATTTGTATTATTTATTCCTTTAATATTTTCAATATTACCTAATCCCATTTTTTCCAGATTTGGTAAATTTATTCCATCAAGAACATTAGCAATATTCCCAAGAGTATTACTTCCTTTGTCACCGTAATAAGACGCATCGGGCAGCTCACCAATTCCAACTCCATCAAGAATTATTATAAAAAAATTATTCATATAACTATTTATTTTTTTTAAAAATTATCAATAATATAATCACTAAAATTGTAATTTAATTATGAGTTGTTCTTACAGTATTGCCGCCTTTTTCAACAGCTTTTAATAAAGCTAATTCGGCATTTTCGATTATATCATCAACCCCCAATGAACTGTTAGCAGAAGCAACTCCAATAGAAACAGTATAAGTGGTTTGTTTTGAAACAACTGAAATTGGAATTCTGGCAATTTTAACCCTTAGCTTTTCAGCCCAAAGAAAAACTTCTTTGCTTGTTGCATTAAAGAAATAAACACCAAACTTTCTTTCACTCAGTCTACCGAATATATTTAATGGTGTCATTTCTTTAGCAATTGTATCAGCAATTATTTCTAGTACTTTTGGGAAGGGGTTATTTTCAAATAAGTTTGCTTGATCTAAAAAATTATCTATTTTTATTACAGCAATTGCACCAGAAGTTTTAGCATATTCTGCTTTTATTATTTCTTCCCCAAGCCTGTCTTTGAAAGATTCTAATTTCAAAGCTTTTGTCTCTATGTCAACATCTAAATAGCTTTTCAATAATGATTGAGTGGAATAAGAATAAATAACATAAGAAATAATATTTATAGCTTTTTTTAGAAATTGAAGATCTTTATTAGTGTATATTTTTTTCTTTAGACTCTCGAAACAAAGCACACCGTAATTTTGTCCGGAGTAAACCATTGGAATTGCCAAAAACGAACCTTCAAAACTAATGTCTTCCCTTTTTGCAAATCTTACATATTCTTGAGTTGAAGTATCATCAATCTTTATAGGCATTCCTGTTTTTATAGACTTACCTGTAAGCGTTCCGGCAAGTTCAACTTCCAAACCTTCACCAATATATTTTAATGATGTTTTATTAGTTATTCTTTTAACTCTAAATTTTTTCTCGATTGGATCAAATAATATTAATGCAAAAGAGTCCCATTTTATAAATGAGTCTAAAGTGTTCTGCAGTGCAAACAAAACATCATCAGAATTTAGCATAGGTTTTTCTGGAGAAATTAATTTTAATATGCCATCCAGCCTTTTTTGAGAAATTGTATCCGAATATTTTTCTTCAAAAATAGTGATGAGGATTGTTATAACTCTAACAAAACTACCCAAAGCATAAATTGTTTCTACCCCAAAAACATCTTCTTGAATTGAATCGAGAGCAAGTATAGCAATTAGTGAATTTCCGTAATAAAGTGGAACACCTACAAAACTTTTAATTCCTACTGGAGATTCATAATATCTAATTACATCAGCTTCGGCTGTATTAGATATATGTGTTAAATGTTCAGGCTCACCTTTTTGGATAATTTTGCTTAGAATATCATCTTCAATATCAAATTTTCTGTTGGCAATTTGAGTTGAACTCGATACATATTTTTCTGTTGAAAGTTTTTCATCTTCTTTATTATACCAAAAGAATATAGCTGTGTGTGCGCCATAAGATTCCTTAAGCACAGTTAATATTTTTTCAAGAGCAAAAGAAAATTGCCCATCGTGCCCAACCCCTTTTGGTACTTCTTCCCTGGCAATCTGTTCATATCTTTCTTTTAGATCAGCAGGTTTTAAATTTGTTCTGGAGGCTTTGAATTCAGGTTTATAAGTATCCTGAGTAATAACTTCAATTTTTTCGGGCTTGTTAACAATTTGAAATGATTCGTTTGGATCTGGAGTAAGAGTATTTTCGTATTCAATATTGTCATTTTCAGTTTCAGTAAAACTGGGGGTGTATTTGGAGGAATCACGCAAAAAAATTATAAAAGCAACATAAACTACAATTAAAGTAGCAGCAATAATTCTTATGATTATTTCATCTGTTAAAAATAATGAAACAGCTAATGCCGGAACAAGAAGAAATATCAATATCCTTTTACGCTGTATTCTATCCATTAAAGTTTATTTTTAATTCAAAATAAAAATGAAATATAGTTTTACTGTAATATAATATCAACAATTATAAATTAATTGAATTTATGAATTATAAAATAATTTATTCAATAAGCTCATTAATTCTTTTCGTCCTTTTTTGGTTACAGATGAAAAGATATAAAGATTATCCCCAAAATTTAATTCAGGGTAATGCTCTATTATTCTTTTTTTAGCTGTGGCTAGTTGTGATTGATTTAATTTATCAACCTTATTTAGTATTACAATATATGTAATTGAAGATGATTTTAATAGTAAATTTAATTTATCATCAAGTTCAGTAGGTTTGTGGCGACTGTCAATTAAGTGGAATGCTAGTTCTATAGAATCAGAATTACTTAAATAATCCTTAACTAATTTTGCCCATTTTTCTCTTTCAGCAAAACTTGTTTTAGCATAACCATATCCCGGTAAATCTACAAGTTTAAATTTTTCATCAATAAGAAAGTAATTAACAGAGCGTGTCTTGCCTGGGGTAGAGCTTGTTTTAGCAAAATTTTTTCTATTAAGTAGAGTATTAATCAAAGACGATTTGCCAACATTTGATCTGCCGCAGAACAATACTTCCGGTAAACCACTTTTATCAAATTGGTCTATGGCATGCGCTGATCTTATAAATTCTAATTTATTGAACATAGAAAAAAAAAGAGCAACAGGTAAAACCGGTTACTCTTTTATAATTTTAATTATTTAAAATTTTATTTACTTTTTTTTGGTTTAGTTTTTTTCTTAGTTGTTTCTTTTACATCCTTAACTTTCTTTCTGGGTTTTTCTTCAACAACTTTTGCTTCCTCAACATTTTCATCAGTTACTTCTTTAGCTTTTTTGGACTGCTTTACTTTTTTGTCTGTTTCTTCTTCAACTTGCTCTTTATCTTTTGCAGCTTTTTCCTTCTTACTTAATTTTTCTTCTTTAGCATCTCTTTTATCTTCAGCAGCTTTATTAATAACATCATTATAATCAACTAATTCAATAATTGCCATCCTTGCGGCATCACCTTTACGAGAACCTAATTTAACAACTCTTGTATAACCGCCTGGTCTATCACCAACTTTTTTTACTATTTCAGCAAATAATTCTTTAACAACTTCTTTGTCGTTAATAACACTCATTATTTGCCTTTGGTTATGAAGATCACCTTTTTTTGCTTTAGTTATCAAAGATTCAACATAACTTCTTGCTTCTTTAGCTTTTGCTAGTGTAGTTTTTATTCTTTTATGTTTTAATAAAGAAGTTGCAAGTGAATTTAACAATGCTGCTCTGTGACTTGCTGTTCTTCCTAATTTTTTTCCCTTAACTCTATGTCTCATTAATTAACCTTATTATCAATATTTATTTAGATTCAACTTCGTTGTTTATATAGCTATCAACATCCATTCCGAATTCCAATCCGAAATTTTCAACTATTTCAGTTAATTCAGCTAATGATTTTCTACCAAAATTTCTAAATTTTAACATCTCTGATTCGTCTTTTCTTACAAGATCACCCAAGATATTTATATCTGCAGATTTTAAGCAATTGTGTGAACGAACACTTAATTCTAAGTCGTCAACATTTGTAAGAAGAATTTTTTTAATTCTTTCTTTTTCACTATCCTTTTGACTTACAGTTTGTTCTTCTTCCTGATCAATATCAAAATTTATAAATAATTGGATATGGTCTTTTAAAATTTTAGCTGCTTCAGTTAAAGAATCTTCAGGAGTGATTGATCCATCAGTTTCAACTTCTAAAACTAATTTTTCAAAATCATTTCTGTCACCTATTCTAACATTTTCAATTTCATATTTTACATTTGTAACCGGTGTAAAAATAGAATCTATTGGTATAACACCGACAGATTGTTCCGAAACAGTATTTTGAATTGCCGGAATATATCCAAAACCTTTTCCAATAGTTAATTCAACATCAAATTTTGCTTTCTTATTTAATGTTGCAATATGTAATTCAGGATTTAATATTTCAATTTCTGAGCTGTTTTTCTGAATATCTGCAGCTGTAAATTCACCTGCACCATCAAATGAAAATTTTATGGTTTCAGGTTTTTTCTCTAATAATTTAAGTCTTACTTGTTTTAAATTTAAAATTAATTCTGCAACATCTTCTACAACACCTTCAATTGTTGTAAACTCATGTAAAACTCCTGAAAATTTTACAGAAGTAATTGCAGCTCCAGGTAATGAAGAGATAAGTACTCTTCTCAATGAATTACCAAGAGTAATTCCAAATCCTCTTTCTAAAGGTTGAAGAGAAAATTTTCCATAGGTATTTGTATAACTAGCTTCATCTAACACTACTAAATCGGGCATTCTTAAACTTGTAACACTCATTTGTTAATCCTTTACCAATAATCTTAAAAATTTTTTTACTTTGAATAAAGCTCAACGACTAATTGCTCATTAGCATTAAGCGGTATATCAGCTCTTTCAGGTACTTCAACAAATGTTCCTGCCAAAGCTGCTTTATCTACAGATAACCAAGAATAAGTACTGTCTTTAATTCTTTTCAATGAATCATGGATTGCATCCAATTTTTTACTTTTCTCTCTTATCTGAACGATATCACCTGGTGAAACTATAAATGATGGAATATCAACAATACCGTTATTAACTGAAAAATGTCTGTGACGAATTAATTGTCTTGCTTGTTTTCTTGAAGAAGCAAAACCTAATCTAAAGACAACATTGTCTAATCTTCTTTCTAAAAGTTTAACAAGGTTTTCACCGGTTATACCTTTTTGTTTATTTGCTTTATAAAAATAATTTCTAAACTGTGTTTCAAGCAATCCATAAATTCTTTTAATTTTTTGTTTTTCTCTTAGCTGAATACCATATTCAGAAATTTTAGTTCTTCTAGAAACTCCATGTTGACCGGGAGGATAGTTTTTATTTTCAATAGGACATTTTTCAGTAAAACATTTCTGTCCCTTTAAGAAGAGTTTTTCTTTTTCTCTTCTACACAATTTGCATACTGAATCTTTATATCTTGCCATTAAATTATATCTCCAAAAATATATTATACTCTTCTTTTTTTAGGTGGTCTGCAACCGTTATGTGGAATTGGTGTAATATCTTTAATAGAACTTACAACCAACCCTGCAGTATTTAAAGATCTTATTGCGGCTTCACGACCGGAACCCGGACCTTTAACAAAAACTTCTACCCTTCTTAAACCAAGGTCATAAGCTTCCTTTGCCGCAGCTTGCGCTGAAACTTGAGCTGCAAATGGAGTGTTTTTTCTTGATCCTTTAAAACCGTTTTTACCGGCTGATGACCATGAAATAGTGTTACCGTAAATATCTGTTATTGTTACCATAACATTATTAAAAGTTGCTTTTATATGTGCAACACCGCTTGCATCAACATGCGATCTCTTTTTTGTTCTTTTAGTTATCTTAGCCAAATGTTTGCCTCCGATGAATCAAATATTATTTCTTAGTAGGTACTTTCTTTTTACCTGCAACTGTTTTCTTCTTGCCTTTTCTTGTGCGGGAATTAGTACGAGTTCTTTGCCCTCTTACAGGTAAACCTCTTCTATGTCTAACTCCTCTGTAAGTACCAATATCCATTAATCTTTTTATATGTTGCTGAACATCAGAACGAAGTGCACCTTCAACTTTATAATCAGCTTGTAGTACAGCTCTAATTTGAGCAACTTCTTCTTCAGTAAGATCAGCTACTTTTTTGTCAGAATTAATTTTAGCTTTTTCCAATACATCGGCAGAAACGGTTTTACCAATTCCGAAGATATATTGAAGGCCAAAAAGTACTTTCTTATTTTTAGGTAAATCAACACCAGCTATACGAGCCAAAGTAAACTCCTTATT
>PFVA01000147.1 GCA_002790365.1 Ignavibacteriales bacterium CG_4_9_14_3_um_filter_30_11 | reverse complement strand
ATAAAATACATTTTTTAATTGATATTACCACACAAAAACAAAAATAACTGCCTGTAATAAATAAATGAAATATTAATCTTTACTTTTTCTATTTTAAGAATCGTTTCTATAGTAAGATCGTTTATATCAAATTATTTTGAGGAATTTATGAAAAAATATTTAATCCAAATATTGTTAATAATTTTTAGCATCCCTTCATTCGCACAAAAAAGCTAACAAACCGGTTACGGTCATTTTTTTGTTCTTTATTAATTCTTTTGCAAGAGAAATATTTAACCCAAAAAATTCATTTCCAATGAATTTTTTGGGTTAAATATATAATTGGAATATTTAAAATATAATCTTTCAAAACTTTTATTATATAGGACTGATAGACAAAATTCATAATTATTACATATATTTGTGTAATGAGAAAGAACATCCACATAGTAATTTTATCAATACTTTTTTCTATTGTACTTTGGGTATCAATTACTCTTTCAAACGATTATTACATAACCTATAATTTCCCCTTAACCTTAGTAGATTTTCCTGCAGGATATGCTTCCGGTGTTGAAATACCAAAAGAAATTTCTGTAAAATTAAAGGGCAAAGGATGGAAACTATTTGGGTTTAATATTGGCTCCCGCTCATATTATAGAGTATCCGTTGGAAGTGGGAGTGGTTATAAAGCACTTAATCTTGCAACTTATATGGGTGAAAATCCTTGGCTCTCATCAGATGTTGAAATACTTAATATTCAACCAAAAACTATTAATATTAATTTAGAAAAGACAATTACAAAAAAATTAGAGATAATCCCTCAATTAAAATTAGATTTTAAGTCAGGATATGGATTAGCTACAAGCATTAAATTGTTAGTTGATTCTGTAGAAGTTATTGGTCCAAAAAGTGTAATGAATACTTTAAATTCAATTCCTACTAAAGATATTGTACTTTCATCATTAGATAAGGTCACTCAAATTGAAGCTAGTCTGATTGACATTGAAGGAGTTAGTTATTCTGTAAATAGAACTATAATTAATTTAGATGTTCAAAAAATTGTAGAAAAGAGTATTAAAGATCTGAATGTTGCTGTACTGAATGTTCCTTCAAATAGAGAATTAGTTCTGCTCCCAAATATAATTACTATTAGTGTAAGAGGTGGAATTGATGTGCTTGGTAAATTAGATAGATCTCAATTTATAGCTACAGTAGATTATAAAGAAATAGTAAATGATACATTAGGCAGTATTATACCTAATATTTTGTTACCTGATAATACAACTTTATTATTTACCCAGCCTGAAAGGATACAGTTTGTAATTAAAAAATATTAATAACAGATACAGGAACAATTTTTAATGTTTATAACATTTGAGGGTATAGATTTCTGCGGAAAATCGACACAAATTGAGTTATTAAAAAATCATCTAAAAAAACAAAATAAAAAAGTAAAAATTATAAGAGAACCCGGTGGAACTCTCATTTCAGAAAAAATCCGTGAGCTCTTACTTTCAAAAAAAAATGGTGAAATGTTTAATGAAGCAGAAATTTTTCTTTTTTCTGCAAGTAGAGCACAACTTGTAAGGGAAAGAATTCAACCTTTGCTTAATGAAGGTTTTTATGTACTTTCGGATAGGTTTCATGATTCTACAACTGCATATCAAGGATATGGAAGAGGAGTTGATCTGGATACTGTTAAAAAAATAAATAATCTTGCAATTGACGGAACTATACCGGATTTAACTTTTATAATTGATATTTCTATAAATATTGCAGAAGGAAGAAAATTACTTAAAGAAAGGGAACAATTAGACAGACTTGAAATTTTAGATGAAGAATTTTTTAACAATGTCAGAAACGGATATCTCAAAATGGCAAATGAAGAAAAAAGATTTAAAATTATTAATGGGGAACTAGATAAAATAAATATTAGTGAAATAATATTTAATGAAGTAAAAAAAATGGAGGAAAATCTGATCCCATGAAAATTAAAAAAATTAAAATAGTAATATCATCTGTGTTACTTCTTGTATTTGTTAGTGGTTTTGCTTTTGTAACAGATAAATATTTTGAAATATCTAAAAATATTGATCTGTTTAGTAGAGTTTATAAAGAAGTTTCCTTTAATTATGTTGAAGATATTGACCCTGCCTTATTTATGCGAGCCGGAATATATGGGATGCTAAATTCTTTAGACCCGTACACAACATTTTTAGATGAAAATAAAAAAGAAGATTATGATCTTTTAACAACCGGTAAATATGGCGGTATTGGTGTTTCTATTGGTCTGAGAGGTGACAAAGTTACAATTACAGATGTGTTTGATGGTTATTCATCACAAAGACAGGGAATAAGAGTTGGTGATGTTTTAATAGAAGCTGCAAATATTAGTATTACTCCGGATAATATTGATCAAATGTCTTCTCTTGTTAAAGGTAAACCTGGTACAACCGTAAATATAAAAATACTGCGTAACGAAGAAAAAGATACTCTAAGTTTTAACATTGTAAGGGAAGAGGTAATTGTAAAAAGTTTATTATATGCCGGTTTCTATCCTTTAAACTCGAATAATGTTTATCTAAAACTCAATAATTTTAGCCGTTCAGCTTCTGATGAAATTAGAACTGCTTTAAAAAAATTACAAAAAACAAAAAAAATAAAATCCATCTTGTTGGACTTAAGAAATAACCCTGGAGGATTATTGGATGTAGCTGTTAATTTAAGTGATGACTTACTTCCAAAAGGTAATTTGATTGTTTCCACTTTAGCAAGAGAAAAAACTGATGAAAAAAAATATTATTCTTTACACGATCCTTTAATTGAAAATGCTAAAATAGTAGTTCTAATTAATGGCAATAGTGCATCAGCATCAGAAATTGTTACCGGAGCTTTACAAGACCACGATAAGGCAGTGATTGTCGGTACCAAATCATTTGGCAAGGGGTTGGTGCAAACAATTATACCTCTTAGTTACAATACTTCTGTTAAAATAACAACAGCTAAATATTATACTCCAAGTGGAAGGAGTATTCAAAGAATTGACTATACTAAAGATAATAAAGTTATTGCTGTTCCTGACTCAATTATTAAGTCATCTTATAAAACAGATAATAACAGAACTGTGTATAGCGGTGGCGGAATAAATCCAGATACAACTGTAGAATTTGATGAAATATCTGAAGTAACCAGAGATATTTTAGCTAAAGGATTTTTCTTTACTTTTGCTGACAAATATTATTATTCAAATAAAAATTTAAATTTCAATAAATTAAATGATGACCAACTATTAATTGAATTCAAGAATTATCTTGTTGAACAAAAATTTACTTTTAAATCAAAAAACCTGAATGAACTAAATGATTTAACTGCAAGCTTTAAAAAAATGGCTGGTTATAAAAATGTAATTTCTAAATTAAATAACTTGAAAACAGAGATTGAAGAAATACAAAAATCAGAAATTGATAATAATAAGATTGATATATTAGCTCAGCTAAAAAGTGAATTAGCTTCAAGATATTTAGGTACTGAAGCTAGAAATGAAGAACTTTTGAAGAATGATAATCAATTTCAATTTGCTTTTGAACTGACAAAAAATAATGATTTATATAATAAACTTTTACATAATAAATAGAATGTAAAAAAAACTAATATCATTATTTCCATTTTATGGATAAAAAAATAAAATCTAAGTTAAAAGAAATTGTAGGACAAAATAATTTCTTTGATTCCAATGAAGATAAACTTACCTATTCCTATGATGCAACCCCAATATTTAATGAGCTACCCGAAGCAGTAATATTTCCTGAAAATACTCTGCAAATTTCAAACATAATAAAATTAGCTAATACAGAAAAATTTAATATTGTTCCTAGAGGTGCTGGAACTGGATTAAGCGGTGGTTCTATTCCTGTAGAAAATAGTATTGCATTAGTTATGACAAAATGGAATAATATTTTAGAAATTGATCACTCTAATTTAACTGTAACTGTTGAACCTGGTGTAATTACTCAAAATCTTCAAAACGAAGTTGAAAAATTAAATCTGTTTTATCCTCCTGATCCTGGGAGTGCTAGTGTTTGTACTATTGGTGGCAATATTTCAAATAATGCTGGTGGATTGAGAGGATTGAAATATGGTGTCACAAAAAATTATGTGATGGGTGTTGAAATGGTTCTTCCCAATGGAGAAATATTAAAAACCGGTGGCAAAAATGTAAAAGATGCAGCAGGATATAATTTAAAAGATTTTATAGTTGGCAGTGAGGGAACGCTTGGTGTAATTACTAAGGCTACATTAAAATTAATTCATAAACCAAAATCATTTTCGACAATAATTGCTTTCTTTGAATCAATGAAAGATTGTTCAAAAACTATCTCTGATATTTTTAATTGTAATCTAACTCCGGCAATGATGGAATATATTGATAATACTACATTAAAATGTATTGAAGATTATGCTAAACTTGGATTACCAAAAGCTGCTGAAGCAGTTCTACTATTTGAATTTGATGGAAGAGAAGAGGAAGTAAAAGAAGATACTAATAATCTAGAAATGATTTTAAATAATAACAATGCTTATTCTGTTAAAAAAGCCAAAACATTATTAGAATCATCCAAGTTAAAAGCAGCAAGACGAAGTGCTTTTAGTGCATTGGCAAGAGTAAAACCAACAACTATATTAGAAGATGCTACTGTTCCTCGTGCTGAATTTCCAATGCTGATTGAATTAGTAAACAAAGCAGGTAAGGATAACAAAGTACTTTTTGGTATTTTTGGCCACGCAGGTGATGGCAATCTTCATCCAACTTGTTTAACAGATGAAAGAAATAAAAACGAAATTGAAAGAGCTCACAAAGCATTTGATTTTATTTTTAATGAAACTATAAAATTGGGTGGTACAATTACAGGTGAACACGGCACCGGTCTTTCTAAAAAAGAATTTTTAGAGAATGTAGCAGGTATTCCTGGAGTTGAAATGATGAAAAAAATAAAATCAGTTATCGATGAAAATAATATTCTAAATCCTGGCAAGATATTTACAACTTCTCCCAGATGTGAAGGTAATCTTCCATTTAATAATAAACAGATCAAACCATTTAATGGATAAAAGAAGAGAAAATCTATCAAGTTTAATCAATGATGATTTACTTTCTCAATGTATTCATTGTGGTTTATGTTTGTCTGTTTGTCCCACTTATGTCACCACAAATTTAGAAAGATCTTCCCCTAGAGGTCGATTAAGATTAATAAAAGAATATGCAGATGATAAAAATAAACTTGGAAATATTTTTGAAGATGAGATGGATTTTTGTCTTGGATGCCGGGCTTGTGAAACTGCTTGTCCTGCAGGAGTAAAATATGATGTTTTGCATAATGAGACAAAATATTTATTAAGCAAAGATAAAAAGGTAAATCTTAAAAAGATTCTTATTAAATTTTTCTTAAATAAAATTTTGGCTAATCCATCTAACTTAAAATTATATTCAAGAATCCTTCGTACTTATCAGCAAAGTTGGTTTAGAAAAATGCTGCATAGCTCTAATATCTTAAAAAATATTTCATCAAAACTATTTTTGATAGATGAACTAACTCCGCAAATCTCTAAAATTTCAAGTGATGAAATAATTGATGAAATTACTTTACCAATAAGTAAACATATACATAATGTAACTTTTCATGTTGGTTGTATTATGAATGTTGGATTTGCTGAAATAAATCTTGATACTATTGAAGTACTTAAAAAATCATCTTGTAAAATAACAACGCCCAAAAACCAATATTGCTGTGGAGCCTTGCACGCCCATAATGGTGAATTAAAAAAAGCAAAAGAACTGGCTAAAAATAATATCGATCTATTTAGAAATTATGAATATGAGTATTTGATCTCAAATTCTGCGGGTTGCGGTACTTTTATGAAAGAGTATTATGAATTATTAAAAGACGATAAAGATTATTTAAAAAGTGCTGAAATATTTTCATCAAAAATTAGAGATATTTCAGAATTTATTTATGATAATGACATCAAATTTAATAGTGGAAAGTTTAATGATTCTGTTACTTATCACGATGCTTGCCATCTTGTACATGGACAGGGTATTTTTGAGCAACCAAGGCAAATAATTAATGATATTTGTGATAAGAATTTTAGAGAAATGCATAATTCCACATTTTGCTGCGGGAGTGCAGGTATTTATAACATTTTAAGACAAAATGATTCTCAGATATTTTTAGATCAAAAAATGCAAAACATAATTAAGACAAATGCTGATGTAGTAATAACCGGTAATCCAGGATGTATTATGCAATTAAGATATGGAGTCAAAAAAAACAATTTGAATTTAAAAGTTAAGCACACTGTAAGTTTCATTAACGAACAAAAAGGAATCTAATAGATTGGTGGAAATTTATAAAAACTTAATAAAATCTATTTGTTTTATTAATAAAATTTTATAACTTAGACCTTTAATTTTATAACAATGAGCAGCAATATATTAACCATTTTAATGTACGATTGATTGAGAAGATAATTAATACTATTGCATATTTTAAGCCTTAATATTTACCCAAAAAATAAGTTTATCACAAAGTTATTACATAGTTATGTTCAAGTAAAAGGGAAAGAATGAAAAAATCATTTCTTGATTATGTACTAAGAGTTAGATTGCCAATTACATTATTTGTTCTAGTAGCTGCTTTTGCCGTTACCTATTATGTATCAAGAGCTGAAAGAGACGGTCTAGGATATACTCCTAATCAACCAATCAATTATTCTCATAAATTACATGCAGGCCAGATGAATATTGACTGTCAATATTGTCATATTGGTGTTGAAAAGACCAGACATGCAATGGTTCCAGCAGTATCAACTTGTATGAATTGTCACACGATTGCTCGTGCTGATAAACCTGAGATTATTAAATTAAAAAAATATTATGATGATGGAATTGCTATCCCTTGGAAGAGAATTCACCGAGTACCGGATTTTGTATATTTTAATCACAGTGTTCATGTAAGTCAGGGAATTGATTGTATCAGTTGTCATGGTGATATAAGAAATATGGACAAAGTTGGACAAATGAAATCATTTACTATGAGTAGTTGCTTGGATTGCCACAGAGATGCACATAATAATGTACCTTATGTAAAAAACTTAAAGAATGGACCTGAAAACTGTTGGACATGTCATAGATAAATCGGAATGAATATGAATACTGAAAAAAAATCAGATAATATTAAAAAAATTGAAAGAAAAAAATTTTTCTATTCATTAGGATTAGGTGTAATAGGATTTTTGACAACTAAGAGCATTCTATTTAACATGTTCTCTTCTAAAAAAACAAAAATTAATAAAACAAATGTTGTTAAGAATTCAAGAGTAAAGATAAATCCTCTTGCTGTTAGTAGAAATAAAACAGGCGTTAATAATGGTTGAAAATATTGACAATAAAAATATGGAATTAGAAAGAGATCCTAATTATTGGCAGGGATTCTTTTCAATTCAAAAAGATCCTGAATTTGATAAAGCTAAAAGAAATGAAGAAAAGAAAATCTCAGATAATGATAATAGCGGTTTATCCCGTAGAAAATTTTTAGCATTGGTTGGAGCATCTGCTGCTTTAGCCGGCGTTGGTTGTGCAGACTATCGTGATAAAGGCGAGATAATGCCTTACAACAAAATGCCTGAAGAAATTTCATTAGGCAATCCTACTTTTTATGCTTCTACTTGCAATCTTTGTTCTAATTCTTGCGGAATATTAGTAAGAACCAGAGAGGGAAGACCAATAAAAATTGATGGTAACCCTGAGCATACGGTAAGCAAAGGGAAAATTTGTGCTAGGGGACAGGCAAGCATTTTAGATCTTTATGATCCTGACAGATTACAAAATCCTTTAAGAAAAACTAAAGAAGGGAAATTCATAAAGACTACCTGGGATTCAGCTAATAAAGAATTTTTTAAAGTATTAGAATCTGCTCAAGGTCAAATTGCAGTTATTACACATCAAATAAATTCACCTACTACTAAAAAATTATTAGATGATTTTAAAAAGAAATATCCTACTACTAAAATTTATACCTATGAATTATTTAATGATAGCATAAGAAATAAAGCTTGGAAAAAATGCTACGGAACGGATTTCTATCCAATAATTAAATGGAATGAAGCTAAAGTTATTGTTTCTTTAGAAGCTGACTTTTTAGGTAATGATGGAAATAAAATTGAAAATGCACGCCTTTTTGCAGAAGGAAGAGATGTTGAAAATATAAAGAACTTTAGTAGGCTTTATGTTGCTGAAGCTAATATGTCATTAACCGGAATAAATGCAGACTATAGATTAAAAGTAAAACCGGAATTGCAATATGAATTTGTAATGAGTTTACTTAATGAATTAAATAGAAGAGATAACCTAGAACTGCCTATTTCAGTTTCTAACTTTTCATTAAAAACTTTTGCAAAAAATAATAACATTAAAGAAGATCTTTTAAAACATTTAATTAATGATTTAATTACTTATAAGGGTAAGTCAATAGTCTTTGCAGGAAGAAGTTTACCTGAAGAAACACAAATTGCTGTTAATTTATTAAATGAAGTTCTTGGTAATAATAATTTATATAATAGTTCTGAATCTTTTATATCCAATTCTGAATTAAATTCGCTTGACGATTTTAATAAATTAGTAAGTGAAATGAATAGCGGAAATATTTTTGCAGTTATTCATTTTGATTCTAATCCTGTTTATCATTTACCGGAAAATATGGGCTATAAAAATGCACTAAAAAAAGTTGGAACTGTTGTTACTTTAACAGAAAGTGCCAATGAAACATCTGTAAAAAGCAATTTGGTTTTTGCAATCAATCATCAGTTAGAATCTTGGGGTGATGCAAAAACAAGAACAGGATTTTATTCACTTCAACAACCTGTTATATCTCCTTTATTTAATACAAGACAAAAAGAAGCTGTATTATTAAATTGGATAAAAGTGGAAAATGAGAACTATACAGAAAAAATGTACCATTCATATTTAATGGATAATTGGAAGACAAATATTTATCCAAGTTTAAATTCTAAAATAGAATTCACAAGATTTTGGTACGGTGCGCTCAATGATGGTGTTGTTACAACCAACGAAAAGGAAAAGGCCAAATTTAGTTTTGATAAAAAATTATTAAATTCTTTATCTACTTCACCAAAAAAATCTGATGGATATACAGTGATTGTTAAAGAAAGTTATGTCTTAGGTGATGGCAGACAAGCCAATAACGGATGGCTTCAGGAATTACCTAATCCAATGATACAATCAGTTTGGGACAATTATGCATCCATTTCAATAGAAACAGCAAAAAATTTATCTGTTAAAAATAATGACAAAATTAGTATTGATACCGGAAACGGGAAAAAAGAATATCCAATTTTTATTCAACCCGGTGCTACAAATAATACAATAACAATTGATTCAGGTTACGGAAGAACTACTATAGGTAAAGTTGGAGAAGGAACCGGTTTTAGCATTAGTGGGTTAATGAGTAATCAACCGAAATTCACTCCCTGGATTTTTACAGATGCAAAAGTTTCAAAAGCCAACGGGACATATACTATAGTTACAGATCAAGAAGCCCATCTATTTGAAAAAACTCCCTCAGAAAATATTTTTGCCCAAAGAGGAATATTAGTTGAAGGAACTGTAAATGAATATAAAAAATATCCTTATTTCTTAAAAGAAGAAAAAGGAAAAGGGAATCATAAATCACCCGAGATTTATCCCGAACAAAAAGAACTTTATAATGGTGTTAAATGGGGTATGGCAATAGATCTTAACAAATGTATTGGTTGTAGTGAATGTATTGTTGCCTGCAATGCAGAAAATAATGTTCCTATTGTTGGTAAGGAGCAAATGGAAAAAGACAGAAGGATGCAATGGTTAAGAATTGATAAATACTATTCTGGTTCTTATGATGAACCTATAGTAAGTTCACAACCAATGCTTTGTCAGCAGTGCGATGATGCACCTTGCGAAAATGTTTGTCCGGTAGCTGCAACTACACACACTAGCGATGGCTTAAACCAAATGGTATATAATAGATGTGTCGGTACTCGTTATTGCGCAAACAACTGTCCTTATAAAGTTAGAAGGTTTAATTATTTTGATTTCAGAGACCATTTTAAAGATGGATATCAGAAGGAAGAAGTCTTTGACCTAGTTTATAATCCTGAAGTTTCTGTAAGGTCTCGTGGAGTAATGGAGAAATGTACTTTCTGTATACAAAGAATTATGGAAGAGAAAGCTTCAGCAATTAGAGAGAATAGAGGAATCATTGGCTCAAATGTTAAAACTGCTTGTCAGGAATCTTGTCCAACAAATGCAATAAAATTTGGCGATATAAATGCTAAAGATTCAGTATTTGCAAAATATAGAAATCATAAACTAGGGTATTATGCTTTAGAGGGAGTTAATACAAAACCAAATGTTACATATATAGCTAAACTAAGAAATACTCATACGGAGGAATCGTGAGTTTGGATTATTCCAAAGATATGGTTCAATTTACAAAAGAACCAAAATTAGTCGAGTTAGATAATCTAATCTCAAAACCGATGGATACTAATCCATCAAGAAAATATTTTATAGCGTTGGCATTTACCTCAAGTTTAATGTTTCTTGGATTTTTATGCATTGGATACACTTTTTATTTTGGTATTGGAGCCTGGGGAAATAATCAGACTATTGCCTGGGGGTTTGGGATTACAAACTTTGTGTTTTGGGTAGGTATTGCTCACGCAGGTACATTAATTTCTGCTATACTATATCTTTTGAGGCAAAGATGGAGAAATGCAATTGCAAGATTTGCTGAAGCAATGACAATTTTTGCTGTAATTTGTGCAGGATTATTTCCGATTATACATACGGGTCGTCCTTGGCTGGCTGGATATTTAATACCTTATCCAAACTCTATGAATCTTTGGCCAAATTTTATTTCGCCACTTGATTGGGATGTTTTTGCAGTTTCAACTTATTTCACAGTTTCACTTTTGTTTTGGTATTTAGGCTTAGTACCGGATTTTGCAATTTTAAGAGATAGAGCAAAAGATAGAATTAAAAAACTAATTTATACTTTCTTTAGCCTTGGTTGGAGACATTCCAACAGACATTGGAGAGATTACGAAAAAGCTTATATGGTTTTTGCCGGTTTGGCAACACCTCTTGTTTTGTCTGTTCACACTGTAGTTAGTTTTGACTTTGCAGCTGCAATTTTACCTGGATGGCATTCAACAATATTCCCACCTTACTTTGTTGCCGGTGCAATATTCTCCGGTTTTGCTATGGTTGTAACTGCACTAGTTGTAATGAGAAAAGTTTTTGATATGGAGAACATAATAACGCTTAATCATTTAGAAAAAATGAATAAGATTATTTTACTTACCGGTTCAATGGTTGGGTATGCATATTTAATGGAAGCTTTTATTTCCTGGTATAGTGGTGTCCCGACTGAACAATATGTTGCTGTTAACAGAGCTTTTGGAAATTATGCCTGGGCTTATTGGACAACGGTTAGTTGTAATGTATTTTTTCCACAATTTTTCTGGTTTAAGAAAGTTAGAAGGTCAATTCCATTAATGTTTATTGTAGTGTTATTAGTAAATGTCGGTATGTGGTTTGAAAGATATGTTATAATTGTCTCTTCTCTTCACAGAGATTTCTTACCATCGAGCTGGACCTATTTTACTCCATCGGTTATTGACTTTGGAATTTTAATTGGAAGTTTTGGATTATTTTTTACACTTGTTCTAATTTTTACAAGGACAATGCCGGTAATTGCTATGTCGGAGATTAAAGGTATTGTTGAAGGTGCTCAACCTTCACACGATGGAGGAGCTCACTAATGGCAAGAAGTAATAATCTACATTCAGTAGCTGCTATTTTTGATACACCAAATAAAATAATTAAAGCAGCTGAAAAAGTTAGAGATGAAGGTTATAATAAATTTGATGTAAATACTCCATATCCATTACACGGTATGGATAAAGCAATGGGACTATCAAGTTCAAAAGTGGGATTTGTAACTTTGTTTTGTGGTCTATTTGGAGGCTCTTTCATATTGTTATTTATGTGGTGGACTTTGGCTAAAAACTATCAGTTGTTTATCGGTGGTAAACCATTTTTTGCTTTACCTGCATTTATACCAATTACTTTTGAAATAACAGTTTTAATAGGAGCAGTATCCACATTTATTGCATTAATTGCTGTCTTCTTCAAGTTACCTTTTAATAATCATCCTCTTCATGATACTGATTATATGAAAACAGTTTCAGTTGATAAATATGGGATTTATATTACAACTGAAGACCCAAAATTTGATAAAGAAAAAATAATTTCTCTTTTTAAATCTTTAGGTGCTGTTTCAACTGATCTTATATATTTGCCTAAACAAGAAAAATTTTCAATGTTCAATCTAAAATTTGTTCTCTTTTTAATTTTTGTTGCTGCCGGTACTTCAGGTTCTACATATTTATTATTGAACAAATTAATGTACATAACTCCATTTGACTGGATGGAATTTCAAGAGAAATATACTCCACAGGAAACAAGTTTATTTTTTGGCGACAGAAGAAGTATGAGAACACCAGTTGATGGAACAGTTGCAAAAGGATTTATTCCGTACCCATATAAAGGCATTGCAAATCCAACTGAAGTTTTATCAAATCCTACAATTCCTACAGAAGATCTGTTAAAGATGGGTAAGAAAAAATATTTAACCTTTTGTAGTCCTTGTCACGGTAATTTTGCAGAAGGGGATAGTAGATTAAATGGGCAATTTCCAAATGGTCCTACTTTACATTCAGATAAAATAATAAAATATAGTGATGGTATGTTATATCATATTATTACTAATGGGCAAAATGCAATGCCTGCTTACGATCTACAAATTACAAGACACGAAAGGTGGGCTATTGTTGATTACATTAGAGTTTTACAAAGAGCTAAGAATGCAAAGAATTCAGATTTAGTTGAGATTAAAAAGGAGTCAACAACTAATGGCCAATAATGATTCTGGATATATTAAAAAAGTACTGCCAAGTAAAATTGGTAAAATAGGACTTATTTTATTTATTATAGGTGCAGTTACAGGCTTATATGGTTACATATTTGATCCTAGCAGAGCAGTTTTTAGTTACTTAACTTCATTTTGGTTTTTATTAAGTATTGCTGTTGGTTCACTTTTATTAGTTGCAATTGAATATGCTGCAAGTGCAACTTGGAGTACTCCATTTAGGAGAATGAGTGAGTTTTTAGCTTCATCAATTCCTTTACTTATAATTTTAGTTATTCCCTTATTATTAAGTATCCAATATTTATTTGTATGGTCCCACACTGATGTTGTTGCTAATGATCATATGCTCCAAGCTAAATCAGTATTCTTGAATACTCCTTTCTTTTCAGTTAGAGTAATTGTGATCTTATTAATTTGGTCATTGTTTTATTATTTGATAATAAGGAATAGTCGTCAACAGGATAATTCAGGAGATCAAGCTTTAACAAAAAATAATATAAAATTATCTATAATATTTATTCCATTATTTGCAATAAGTTTAACTCTACAATCTATTGATTGGATAATGAGTCTTGAAACTAAATGGTTTTCGACAATGTTTGGTGTTTATCTTTTTGCAGGAGCTACTTGTTCAGCATTAGCTGCCTTAGCATTTATTTCTGTATTATTAAAAGAAAAAGGTTATTTCCATCCTAAAATTACAAAAGATCATTTTTACAGTCTTGGAACACTAATGTTTGTGTTTATTTGTTTCTGGGGATATATAGCTTTTTCTCAATATATGTTAATATGGTACGGAAATTTACCAGAAGAAACATTTTGGTTTATGCAGAGATGGGAAGGTGGATGGAAGTTTGTTTCATTATTTATAATATTCGGTCATTTTATTGTTCCTTTTGCTACTTTATTATCGCATCCATCTAAAACAAATCTTAAAAAACTAAAGTTTATTTCTATTTGGATTTTAGCAATGCATTTTATAGATCTTTATTGGTTAATAATGCCAAGCATGCATGGCAATGGTTTACACTATTCCTTTAGCTGGATGGATATTTCATTTTTAGCTGCTTCAGTTGGAATAATAATTTTTATGTTCAATAAAATGTTTGAAAGGTATAACTTAATTCCTGTGAAAGATCCTAAACTTCAACGCGGTTTAGATTTTCACTTATAATATTTAGGCATTATATGAATTCTTCTGATAATAAAAATTTTAATTTATTTAAATCTGATCCTATTAAATTTTTATCCGGTATATATATTTATTTATTAGTAGTAATTATTATTATTGGTCTTATATATGTCAATAACTTGAATGATATTACAACTCATATAGTTCCACCCCGTTTGAATTCAGAAATTACTGAAGTTGATCTAACATTGCAGAATGCAAAAGTAATTCCTGCAATTGATTTATTTTCGCTGGTTGATCCTTCTCAAGAATTTATTGCTAAAGGACAAAAATTATTTGAACAAACTTGTTCATCTTGTCATGGAAATGCAGGTAAAGGTGATGGAACTGCAGGTGCTGCTTTAAATCCAAAACCAAGAGATTTTACAAATTCCACCGGCTGGGTAAATGGTACTAAATTAGATGATATTTATAAAACATTAGAAGAAGGAATCCCTGGCAGCGGGATGGCTTCTTACAGTTATTTATTACCTGAAGAGAAACTTGCAATGAGTTCTTATATCAGATCTGCATTTGTAAAAAACGCTCCAAGTGTTACAGGCGATGACTTAATGAATTTAGATGCTAATTATA
>PFVA01000086.1 GCA_002790365.1 Ignavibacteriales bacterium CG_4_9_14_3_um_filter_30_11 | reverse complement strand
GGGCAATCAATTAAAGTTGATAACCATAACTTAGAAGTAATTGGAATAATTGAAAAACAACCTGAATTTTTTGGGCAAAGTATGGACAATTATATTGTAATTCCAATAACTTCTTATGAATCATTTTATGGAAAAACAAGAGGAAGTGTTGAAATTACTGTGATGGCTAATAGTGAAGAAGAATATGATGCTACTATTCAAGCTACTATAGGACATTTAAGAACAATGAGAAAAGTAAAACCCGGTGAAGAAAATGATTTTGAAATTTTTAGTAATGAGTCTTTAATAGGACAAATAGCTGATATTACAGGGGGTGTGAGAATAGGTGCTATGGCAATATCACTAATTGCACTATTGGCAGCCGGGGTTGGTATTATGAATATTATGTTGGTTTCTGTGACCGAAAGAACTAAAGAAATAGGTATTAGAAAAGCTGTTGGAGCAAGAAGATCTAATATTTTAATTCAATTTTTAATTGAAGCTATAATTTTGTGCCTAATTGGGGGATTTATTGGCATTTTCTTTGGTGTAGGGTTAGGAAATCTTGCAGGAAGTTTTATCAATGCTAAAGCTGCAATTCCTTATGACTGGGTAGCAATTGGTCTTTCTTTATGCGTTTTAGTAGGGGTTATCTTTGGGACTTACCCAGCTTATAAAGCAGCAAATCTAGATCCTATAGAAGCCCTCCGTTACGAGTGAGATATTTGTTTTTTTAATATTTTTTTGTGAAAACAAAAAAAAATCCTTTACTTATTAGAAACAATTAATTATATTCCTATCCCTTACAAAATTAGATGAAGGCAAAACTGAGTAAGTAGGTGTTAAGTTCTTGAAAATCCTTACTCTGAAATATAAATATTAAACCCGAGGAATTTGCTTATGGCTAAAGTTATATCTGTAGCTGTTCCAAAGGGGGGTGTGGGAAAATCAACTACTGCAGTAAATTTAGCAGCAAGCTTTGCAGTAGCTGAAAAAAAAACTTTACTTATAGATTTTGATACAACAGGTTCAAGTACAATATGCCTGGGATTTGATGAAAAAAATATTTTAGGAAATATTTTTGATGTCTTAAGTTTTAAAAAATCAATAAATGAAGTTATTTATAAAACTGAGTTACCGAACCTAAACCTAATTCCTTCTAAAATTTTACCAACCGATGAAGAAAGACTTCATAAAATTACAAACAACCATCATCTATTCAGTCATATATTACATCAAGAACAATTTAATAGTTATGATTATATAATTATAGATTGTCCACCTTATTTACAAGGTTTAACTACAATTTCATTAATATCTTCTGATTCTTTAATATTACCTGTAAAGGCTGGTAAATTTTCTTTATCATCAATTACAAAGATGATTGAATATATGGATTGGATAAAATCACGATATAACAGCAAATTATTTATTGAGGGAATTCTTCTTACTATGTATGAACCAAATACCATTGCTTGGAAAATGACTTTTGAAAAGATCAATGAATCTTATTGCGATTTATTATTTGAATCAACAATACCCAAGAATACAACCCTTTGCGAAAGTGAATTTTTAGGTAAACCATGTGTACTAATAAATGCTAATTCTTCCGGAGCAAAAGCTTATCTATCTCTGGCAAATGAAATAATGAACAAAATAAATGTAAGTAAGTTTGCTCCAAGTGTATTGTATGCTTGATTGATTCTATTATTAGGGGGGACTAATTTTATAATTTTTTCTGCTTTATATTATTAATATTCTTATCTAATTCATTTACAGTATCAAAAATTTTCGTCATTTCATCTTCTTCAATGTAAGTCTCCTTACATTCTAGGCATACATATACTGGGATTCTCTTTAATTCTAAATTATAATCTTCTCTTTGAACATTAAACTCAACATAGTCAATAAACATATCATTAAAACATTTCAAACATTCCATAAATCATCTCTTTGTTTTAAATTTTCATCCCATCTTTTTTCATCTGGTAGGTATGCAGTTATTATCTGTAGAAATTGGTCAGTTGGGAAACAAACCAAATGAATTATCCGCTTATTATTTCCTTTACCACCGATTAAGCAAGTGTGTCCTCTTTTATCGTAAGGGTAGTCTTCCAATATCTGAAAGTTACTCAATACATTTCTGATTTCTTTTGGGGATATCATTCTATTAATAGCTATACATTGAAATGCAGAATGTACTGTATAAAATATATTTTTCTCAGCTGATTGTTGTATTTTTAATTTGATATCATTCATTTATTTTTATAGTTGACCAAAAGATTAACATTACTATTTATTGCAGATTAAATTTAATTGAAATAAATATTATTATAAAGAAAACAAAGAAATTATCTTATTTTGAAAATCTTTAAACGATTACTAATTATCAACTTCTTTTCCTTGTTGTCCCTATCAAATAACTATGCACAAGATAATTTCAGATATATAACTGTAACTGATACACTTTTGATAAATTATGAAAATTCGTATAATATATCTGCACTTACTATAATCCCTTCATCTGAATCAATCTATATAAATAATAAATTATTACTTAAAAATGAATATAGCTTTTCATATTCAAAAGGAACTTTCAGCTTATCTAAAAATTTGAAGTATTCTAATTTTGATACTTTAATTGTTCATTATAAATCATATAAACTTTCCTTAAATAGAGTGTATAAAAATAGAACATTAGTCCGCAAACTAGAGCCAACTAAAACTGATAGTATGATTTATGTTGTAAAAGAATCCACTCCAATTACTGAAGAATCTATATTCGGGAAAAATATTGAGAGAAGCGGAACGATTGTAAGAGGATTTACTTTCGGAACAACAAAAGATTTTTCATTGAATAGTGGTCTTCAGTTACAGCTTTCAGGTAGACTCTCTGATGATATTGAAATTGTTGCTGCTTTAACTGATGAGAATACTCCAATTCAACCAGAAGGTAACACAGAAACACTGGATGAACTTGATAAAGTTTTTATTCAACTTCAGCATAAAAATGCTAGAGGAACTTTCGGTGATTATTTTGTCAAAAGACAAACTGGTGAGTTTGGTGGTATTGACAGAAAATTGCAGGGGCTGTTAGGTGAAATTAATTACAACACATCATCAGGATTCGTTTCCTTAGCAAGCTCAAGAGGGAAATTTAATTCAGTGTCGTTCAATGGACAGGATGGCGTGCAGGGACCCTATAGATTATCCGGAGTCAATAATGAACCCGATATTATTGTAATTGCCGGTACAGAGAAAGTTTATATTGATGGTATTCTCCAAAAGCGCGGTGAACATAATGATTATGTAATAGAGTATGGAAGTGCACAAGTTACTTTTACTCCCAATAAGCTTATAACTGTCGACAGCAGAATAAATATAGACTATGAATATTCTGACAGAAGGTATTCAAGAAATTTTTTCGGTGCTGGAGGTATAGCCAAATTGATTAATGATAAGATTGAAATTAATCTTCAATATATAAGAGAAGGGGATAATCAAAATGCACCGATTGATGTATTATTATCAGATACTGATAAAGATATTTTAATCAATGCCGGCGATGATATTAATAAAGCTACCAAAACCGGTGTTTCACTTGCTCCTTTTGATTCAAATGGTTCTAGGCAAGGTAGATATGAAAAAATAGATACCTTAATCAACAATAATACTTTTTCATTTTACAGATATAATCCTGGAAGCGTAAATTCTATTTATAATGTTGCGTTTAGTTTTATTGGATTGGGTAATGGGGATTACATTAGAGAAAGTCTAGGTGTATTTAGATTTGCAGGGATCGGCTTGGGTACCTATTTACCAATAATAACTTTACCAATACCTCAACTAAATCAAATTGGAAATTTTGTTGTAAAATATAAACCCATAGAAGGGATTGAATTAAGTTTTGAATATGCCGGAAGTATTTTTGATAGGAACAGATTTTCAACAATAGACGATGATGATAATTTTGGCTCTGCAAGAAATATTAATATCAAGATCAATCCACAAAAAATAAAGATTAGTAATGTTAGCCTTGGCAAAATAGGATTGACTTACAAAGATAGATTTATTGATGAAAAATTTAACCCAATAGATAGAATAAATACAATTGAATTTAATAGAGATTATAATCTTGGTAATTCAAAATTTAATACTAGTCAAACTTTAAGAGAATTAAATCTAAATTATTTACCTATTAAATCTATTTCAATTAATTCATTCTTTGGTTATTTAAAACAAGAATCAATTTTAAATTCTAAAAGATTTAAAAATTCAATTAACTACACAAAAGGCAATGATATAAATGCTTATTATAATATAGATTATGTTAAGACTGACAATATCAATTTCACTTCAAAATGGACCAGACAAGAAGCTAACAGTAAAATTAAATTATTAGATTTTACAACTGGTCTTTTCTATTTAGCTGAAAATAGAGAAGATTACAAATTAAATAATGATTCACTATTAGATGGAAGTATAAAATATTTTGAATATAATCCCTATATAATCTACGACAAAATTGAAGGTCTTAATCTGTCATTTAAATATTCCATAAGAAAAGATTATACATCTTTATCAGGCAATTTAATTGAACAAGCTAATTCAATCGGGCAGTTTTATGAAATAGATTATCGTGGAAGTAGAATAATTAATACACATTTTACACTTGTTTTAAGAGATAAAACTTTTGAAAAAGAATTCAAGACATTAGGACTTAAAGACAGTAAAACAGTTTTAATAAGGTCTATCTCAAATATTAGGTTGTTTGGAAATGCTCTAACGGGGAATACATTCTATGAAGTATTGACTCAGAAATCAGCCAAATTACAACAGATATTTGTTAAAGTAGAAAGAGGGAATGGTAATTTTATTTATTTAGGTGATTTGAATAAAAATGGAATTCAAGATGAAAATGAATTTGAACCAGCAATATTTGATGGTGACTATATTAAAATTACTGCTCAAACAGATGAATTATTTCCTGTAATTAATCTTAGAACAAGTACAAACTGGAAAATTAGATTTTCTGAACTGCTAAATAGTAATTCTTTTTTTAGTAATATTGTCAAGGCATTATCAACTGAAACTTTTTGGAGAGTAGAAGAGAATAGTAGAGAAGAAGATCTAAAAAAAATCTATCTGTTAAATTTTTCAGCATTTCAAGATATAAATAATACCTTGCACGGTTCTAATTTTATACAGCAAGATATTTTTATCAATGAAAATTCTTATGATTTTTCATTAAGATTAAGATTTACACAATCAAAAAATCTCAATCAATTTAGTGATGGACCAATTAGATCATATATAAGGGAAAGAAGTATTAGACTTAGAACAAAATTAGTAAATGAAATTAGCAACCAAACAGAATTTATAAGTAAAAATGATAACGCTTTTCTGGATTCAAATTTGCCTTCAGCAAGAAGAAGGCAGATTGCAAGTAATAGCATATCTTCTGATTTTGTTTACAGGCCTGAAAACAATATTGAAGTAGGGTTTACAATTAAAGCAGGAAGAAGTACAGATGATTATCCTGTTGTACCTACTTTAATTGATTTTAATTCTCAATCTATTAGAATGGTGTTGTCTTTTGCCGGTACTGGAAGGCTTAGAGTAGAATTAAAAAGAGATGAATTACTTGGTAATTCTGTCGGTAATTTTTTACCATTTGAAATTACGGAAGGAAAATTGATTGGTAAAAATTATTTTTGGAATGCCAATTTTGAATATAAGATTGCTTCAAATCTTCAAACAAGTTTAAGTTATGATGGGAGATTACAAGCGGGTGATAGAGTAGTACATACAGCAAGAGCTGAATTTAGAGCATATTTTTAAAATTATAAAAAAATATTATGAATAAAATATCTGATTTAGTTGAAGTACATGTATTTAGAATTATAGATACAAGAATGGAAACATTAATTCTAAAGCGCTCTATTAATGGAATATATCCTGGAATATGGCAAATGGTTACAGGAAGAATTGAAAAGGGAGAGATGGCTTTTGAATCAGCAATTAGGGAGGTAAAGGAAGAAACTAATCTTGTAATAGAAAAGCTTTGGGTGGTTCCGAAGGTTAATTCTTTTTACTCTGAAAAGGATGATTCTATTCATCAAATACCTGTATTCGCAGTAAAGGCTAAAAGTAATTCAAATGTTCAATTAAGTAGTGAACATAGTAATTATAAATGGGTAGATTATAAAGAAGCTTGTAATGCTTTTGCTTGGAAAGATCAGAAAGATGCATTAAAAATGTTGGTAGATTATTATATAAATAAAAAAGAATATTTAGATCTGTTAGAAATTACTTTTTAACAGCTTATTATTTATTTTTAGTGTCTACAAATTTAAAAATTGGAGAAATATTTTGGGATTACTTGTTGTTGGCTCTCTTGGACTAGATGATGTTAGTACACCATTCCATAAAATTGAAAATGCATTAGGAGGAGCAGCAACTTATATTTCAATAGCTGCAAGTTATTTTTCGGCTCCCATCTATTTAGTCGGAGTTGTTGGTGAAGATTTTCCAAAAGAATACATCCATTTATTAGAATCTAAATATATTGATATTGAAGGTCTACAAATAATAAAAGGAGGTAGTACATTTCGTTGGGCTGGTAAATACCACTATGATCTAAATATAAGAGACACTCTTTTAACTGAATTAAATGTATTCAAAGATTTTAATCCTATTGTACCCGAGAAATATCAAAAAGCCAGTTTTGTATGCTTAGGTAATATTGATCCAGTATTGCAAATGCGTGTTTTGGACCAGATGGTAGCTCCTAAGTGTGTTGTCTGTGACACAATGAATTATTGGATTGAAGGACAAAGAAACGAACTAATTAAACTACTCAAAAAAGTAAATATTCTTATAATCAATGATTCAGAAACACGATTGCTTGCTAATGAACCAAATTTGATTAAAGGTGCAAAAAGTATATTGGAAATGGGACCAGAAATATTAATAATTAAAAAAGGGGAACACGGAGCTTTACTAATTTCAAAAGATTCAATTTTTTCAGCTCCTGCTTATCCACTTGAATCAATTTATGATCCAACCGGTGCAGGTGATACTTTTGCCGGAGGATTTATCGGTTACTTACATAAAACTCACGATCTAAGTTTTGACAATATGAAAAGAGCAGTAATATATGGCAGCACAATGGCTTCATTTTGTGTTGAACAATTCAGTACAAAAGGATTAGAAGATATAGATTATCTTCGTGTAAATGATAGATACAGAGAATTCCTAAATTTATCTAAATGTGATGAACTCTAAAGAATATTTTTCAATTAAATTTGAAAACGATGAGCTAATATTTTTAGATCAAACAAAATTACCAAATGAAGAAATTTATTTTAAAACTAAAAGCTACAAAAGAGTTGCTAAAGCTATTGAAAAATTGGAAATCAGAGGTGCACCTTTAATTGGTATTGCGGCAGCCTATGGTCTTGCTTTATCTATTAAAAAGTCATCAGACCAAAATATTTTTTTAAAAGCTTATGAAAGACTAAAAAATACTCGTCCAACAGCCGTTAATTTATTTTATGCATTAAATACAATAAAATTATCATTTGAAAATGCTAACGCTAAAAATGATTTGTATAAAGTTATTTTAAATAAAGCTATTGAATTACATAATAATGATAAAAATAAATGTGATTTGATAGGGAAAAACGGTCTTAGTATTTTTCATAAAAAATCTACTGTTCTAACTCATTGTAATACTGGTAAATTTGCAACCGGTGGTGATGGCACTGCATTTAATGTTATTAAACAAGCATATAAAAACAATTTAGTAGATTTTGTTTATGCGGATGAAACCAGACCATTGCTTCAAGGGTCTAGGTTAACTTCTTATGAACTTGAAAAGGAAAAAATTCCATTTGCAATTTTAACAGATTCTTCTGCGGCTTCATTATTTAGTTCTGATAATATTGATCTGGTTATTGTCGGTGCTGACAGAATTGCAGCAAATGGTGATACTGCTAATAAAATCGGGACATATAATTTAGCTGTCTTATGTCATTATCATAAAAAGCCATTTTATATTGTAGCACCTTCAACTACGATAGATTCAAAACTAAGTTCAGGTGATAAAATTGAAATTGAGTATAGAAACGGTAAGGAGTTATTCGAGATAAATGGTAGAAAATTTATTAATAAAAATTTAAAAACTTACACCCCAGCATTTGATGTTACACCTTCAAAATTAATTAAAGGGATAATAACAGAAAAAAAAATATACGAATATCCCTATAATTTCATTAATGAATAAAATAATAAAGACAAAAGCTATAATACTAAAAAAACAAAACTATAGTGACACAAGTTTAATAGTTTCATTGTACACAGAAGAAGAGGGCAGGCTTTCTGCTATTGCCAAGGGTGCCAGAAAATCAAAATCAAATGTGGGTACTGTTTTGGACCCATTGAATTTAGTCGATATTATCTTGTATTATAAGAAAAATAGAGAAGTGCAGCTTATTTCTTCTGCTGATCTAATTTCAAATTATACTGCTGTTAAAGGTGATTTATGTAAATTAAAATATGCTTATTCTTCAATTGAATTGATACAGAATTTGACTGGAGAAGATGAAAAAGATTCAAAGTTGTTTAAAGGGTTAGTAAGAATTCTTGATTTATTTAATAATTCAGATGATTTAGCAAGTGTAATATTTTGTAGGTTCTTTTTATTTATTATTAAAGAATTGGGTTATCAATTTTCATTCAAAAAATGTTCAATATGTAATAGAGAAGATATTGGTAATGAAGAACTGGCTTTTAATTTTGAATTGGGATTGATTTGCAGTAACTGTAAAGCAGGTCATTTAACTACATCAGAAATCAGTCAGGAACTTTTTAACTTTTTCGTTTGTCTAAGAAACAACAAAAAAATCAGTAATAATGCTGAATTTTTAAGTTCTAAAGCATTATATTTTATGGAAACATATCTTAAGTATCATATAAATTCTTTTAGTGGACTTAAATCATTAAAACTGATAGATTAATTATACTTAAAAAACAAAAATTTTTATGAGGAGATTATGATAAAACTTAAAAGTATTGTAGGTGCAACCACTCTAATTGTATTAGGTATTTTTATGGGTGCTTTACTTGTAACGGGTTATGGAGATATAAAACCAAGTTATGCTGATGTTGCATTAGGGACAAATAAAGCTCCTGTTTCTTTAGATGCTAATGCAAGTTCATTTAGTAAAGCCTTTATTGAAGTTGCTGAAAAAGTTACACCTCAAATAGTTCAAATCGAAGTAGTATCTAAAAGGACAAATAATCCTCACGAAAATTTGATTATTCCATTTGATCTTTTTAATAATATGCCAAAAGAACAAAAAGGTTCAGGTAGTGGTATTATAATTTCACCGGATGGATATATAGTTACAAATAATCATGTGGTTAAAAACGCTTCAAAAGTTACTGTAGGACTTGGTGATAAAAGAACATTTTCGGCAAAAGTAATTGGTACAGACCCTCTTACAGATCTTGCAGTTATAAAAATTAATGCAAAAGATTTATCAGTTGCATTTTTAGGTAATTCTGACGAAGTAAAAGTTGGTCAATGGGTAATGGCAATTGGTAATCCTTTATCTTTAACTTCAACAGTTACTGCAGGCATTGTTAGTGCAATTGGCAGAGGTCAATTAGGTTTGATAAAAGACAGATATGGTATTGAAAATTATATTCAGACAGATGCAGCTATAAACCCAGGTAACAGTGGTGGCGCATTAGTTGATCTTTCCGGATCTGTGATTGGAATAAATACAGCAATTGCCGCTTCAGGTGGCGGAACTTACATTGGGTACGGGTTTGCTATTCCTATAAATTTAGTAAAAGCTGTAACTAAAGAATTAATTGCAAATGGAAAAGTCACAAGAGGTTATATTGGAGTGGAAATAAGTGAAGTAGATGATGCTATTGCAAAATCTATTGGTTTGGCTGCTCCACACGGAATACTTGTTCAAAAACTTGTTAAGGGTGGATCAGCAGAAGCTGCAGATATAAAAGAAGGTGATGTAATATTAAAAGTTGATGATAAAGTTGTTGATGAACCAAATACACTTCAAACTTATATTGCAACTAAGACAGCAGGAACAACAGTTAAACTGACAATTTTTAGGGAAGGTAAAACAATTACTAAAAGTGTTAAGCTAAAAGCTTTAAATGATGAACCAGAAATTAAAACTGTAAAAAATGGTGGCAGCAGTGATGAATCGACTGATGGAAATCCTGCAGAAGTATCCCTCGATGATATTGGATTGACAGTTCAGAATTTATCTAATAATGATAAAAGTATATTTAATATTGATTCAGGCATAATAATTTCTGATGTAAAACCTTACAGTATAGCCGGTGATCAAAATCTAATTAAGGGGCTTATTATTGTTGAAGCAGATAAAAAGAAAGTACAAGATGTAAAAGAATTCCAAAAAATTATTGATAGTAAAAAAGGATCTGCTATTTTATTAAAAGTTATTGATGATAAAGGCAACAGTAGATTTTTAGGTTTAGCAGTCCCGGGTAAATAATATTTTTATTATAAAATAGATTTATTTTTACGCCCGTTTTTACGGGCGTTTTTTTATATTATAATATTAAAAAATAAAAAAAATGATCAGATATTTAACAGCAGGCGAATCACACGGAAAATCATTAACGGCAATTGTTGATGGATTTCCATCTAATTTTAAAATTGATAAAAAGTATATCGATTTTCATCTTAAAAGAAGACAGGCAGGCTATGGCAGAGGTGGAAGGATGAAGATTGAATCTGACGAAGTTGATATTTTATCAGGCATTCATTTTGGCAAAACTTTAGGGTCACCAATTTCTTTATTAATAAAAAATTTAGATTGGGAAAATTGGACAGATAAAATGTCCGTTGAAAAATCAAAAGTTAAAATTGATAAAATAACAATCCCTCGTCCCGGTCATGCAGATTTAGTCGGCACTTCAAAATATAATTTTGATGACATTAGAAATTCTATTGAACGATCTAGTGCAAGAGAAACAGCTATTAGAGTTGCAGCTTGCTCTATTGCAAGAAAATTTTTAGAAGAATTTGGAATCTTAGTTGGAAGTTATGTTGAAAGTATTGGTGGTGTATATTCTTCATCAGAAATAACAAATGATCTTTTTAAAAATAAATTGAAAAAAAATTTTAATGCTTGGGTTCTTTCAGAAAAAGCAGATAAAAGTCAGGTTAGAGTTTTGACTAAAAATGATGAAGAAAAAATTATTAAAAAGATTAAATCTGCAAAAAAGAAAGGCGATACACTTGGGGGAACTTTCATTGTTGTTGCTTCTGGGTTGCCTGTTGGATTGGGAAGTTTTATGCAGCATGACAAAAAACTTGATGCAGAAATAGCACAATCCGTTATGTCAATTCAAGCTGTTAAAGGAGTAGAAATAGGTTATGGTTTTAATTCAGCTGATACTTTTGGTTCCAATGTTCATGATGAAATAATAATTAAAAATAAAAAGTTAACCAGAAAAACTAATAAAGCAGGTGGAATTGAAGGTGGAATTTCTACAGGACTTCCTATTATTATTCGTGGTGCGATGAAACCAATATCAACTTTAATGACCCCAATTAAAAGTGTTGATTTAAAAACCCTGAAATCAGTTGATGCAAGACGGGAAAGAAGTGATTTTGTTGCTGTACCGGCTTGTTCTGTAATTGCAGAATCAGTATTAGCTTGGTCTTTGGCTAAATTCTTTTTGCTAAAATTTGGTGGAGATTCGATTGAAGAGACTAAAAGTAATTATATAAATTACACTAAAAATCTTAACTCCAGAATTACTAGAAATTTTAAGAAATAATTATAATGATAAAAATAAAATCTTTTACATATAATCCTTTTTCAGAAAATACTCTAGTGCTTTGGTCAGATACCAATAAAGAAGGATTTGTTTTTGATCCGGGAATGTCTAATGATAATGAAGAAAAAGAATTCAAAGATTTCATTGACAAAGAAAAAATTATTCTAAAGAAGATGATCAACACTCATTGTCACATAGATCATATTTTAGGTTGCAATTTTATTAAAACTAACTTCGATGTTGAATATCTAATTCCGGAAAAAGACCTTCTATTATTACAAAATTATGACAAACAAATGTCAATAGTGGGTATTGAAATTAACAAACCGCCTGAGCCTGATAAATTGATAAATGATAATAATAATTTTGTGCTTAATGGTTCAGTAATTAAACCTTTATTTACGCCTGGGCATACTCCAGGAGAAATGTGTTTTTATTTTGAGACAGAAAACTTATGTATAACAGGGGATGTGTTGTTCAAAGGAAGTATTGGACGGACAGACCTTTGGGGTGCTGATACTGAAACATTATTTACTTCAATAAAAAATAAATTATTACCCCTTAAAAATAGTGTTACAATCTATCCCGGTCACGGTGAAACTTCTACAATAGGAGAAGAGAAAAGGAGTAATCCTTTTTTGTTAGAATTAGCAGCTGGTTAGAAATCCTATAAATTCTTTTATTGAATTACCCGCTTCATATCAATATATTTCATTTATCAATTTTGTTTGATTATTCTTCATTAATAATATATGTCTCTAAATAAAATTATTTACAAAAAACCATTTAAGATTATAGTCTCTTTTTTGATTATTTGGATAATTTTATTTCAGTTTATTTTTTCTGGCAATAATATTCTCCCCCGACCAATTATTCTCTTAGAATCATTTAATGATATTATCTCTGATTACCAATTAATCCCTAATTTATTATACTCAATAGGAGCAATAACCTTTGGAATAATTGCATCCATTTTTTCAGTTTATTTTTTGAGATATTACTTGCTAACTCAGAATCTCTTTAGTGATTTATTACAAGCAATTTCCAAACCTGGTTCTTTTGTACCAATTTTTATCTTTTCTATCTTTTTAATCTTTTGGCTTCCTCAATCAATTTATATTGAATATTTATTTTTAGCGTTTATAAGTCTTGGTTATATCTCTCTGCAATTAATTGATATAAACAAAACATTATCAAATGCATATTTCAATTCAGCTAAATCTTTAGGCATTAATAAAAATAAAATAGTTACTGAAATAAATTTTAAACAAATTCTTCCCTCAATGGAAAAAATTATTTTAGTTTTGAATATCAAAACTTGGGGGATATTATTAGTATTTGAATTTATTCAGAACACTAACGGTTTAGGGAGTGTTTTACATAGTTCATTAATTCTAAAGGACCTTTATTCTTTATTTCTTACAACTATAGTCATTTGTGTACTAATCATAATTTTTCAGTATATAATTCAAATTGTGTTCAATCGATTTGTCCATTGGGAATAATTATGGGAATGAAATTAAATAACTTGAATTATGAAAATGTAATTAAAGAATTTAATTCTGATATTAATTGCAAAATAAATTCAATAAATAGCATTGTTTGTTTTGATGATTCAGCTTCAAAATTGTTAAAAATAATTGGTAGAGTTATAGATAATATTGATGGTGAAATTAAGTTTTCAGATGAGATGGAAACTGCTGTATATATCCCAACCGATCCAGCTTCGTTTCCATGGTTAAATGTAGAAGATAATATTAAATATGTTTTGGAAAATTCTACACATTTATCTAACAAAATAGAAAATAATATTCTACAAATCATAAATGATGTTGGACTGAATGGATATGAAAAACATTTTTCTGATAATAATAGTTTAGGCTTTAGATTTAGAATATCAATTGCAAGGGCTTTAGTTTTTAATTCAATCCTAATTTTAATTGATAATTCATTTTGTGTAATGGATGACGAAACTAAATTTGAATTATTTGATATGATTAAATCAATTTCAAAAAAATATGATGTCTCTTTTCTTATAAATACTAAAAATATTAGTGATGCTATTTATTTATCTGAAAATATATATTTAATGAAAGAGGGAAAGGAAACATTTTTAGATTCCATAAATCTTTTGGAAGAATGGAAGGAGCTAGGCTCAGAAGATAGAAGAAGCAGACAACAAAAAATAGTAGAAAAAATTATTAATATTTTTACAAAAAATAATTTGGATAATATCCAGTTAAAATTATAAGGGGTTCTATATGTCTGAAAAAATTGAAGAGTTAAAAAATAAAAAAGCCAAAGCTATGTTAGGCGGCGGTAAAGAAAGAATTAAAAAGCAACACGATAAAGGAAAACTAACTGCCAGAGAAAGAATAGAGCTATTGGTTGATGAGAATTCTTTTGATGAAATTGATATGTTTGTAAAGCATCGTGCCAGAGCGTTTGGAGTTAATAAACAGCATTATCCTGGAGATGGTGTTGTAACCGGTCTGGCTAAAATTGATGGCAGACCAATTGCTTTATATAGCCAAGATTTTACTGTATTTGGTGGGTCTTTATCTGAAACACATTCAGAAAAAATATTAAAGATAATGAGCCTTGCTTTAAAAAATGGAATCCCTATTGTTGGTCTGAATGATTCAGGTGGTGCAAGAATTCAAGAAGGAGTAGTCAGTTTGGGAGGATATGCAGATATCTTTTTACAAAATACACTTGCATCCGGTGTTGTTCCACAAATATCTGCTATAATGGGACCTTGTGCAGGTGGTGCTGTTTATTCACCTGCAATTACTGATTTTATTTTTATGGTAAAAAATACAAGTCACATGTTTGTTACCGGCCCAAATGTAGTAAAGACTGTTACACATGAAAAAGTCAGTTTTGAAGACTTAGGAGGAGCTGTAACTCATGCAACAAAAAGTGGTGTAGCTCATTTTATCTATGATAATGAAATCGAAACATTATTAAATATTAGAAAATTACTAAGTTATCTTCCATTGAATTTTATGGACAAAGCCAATGAAGTAGAGTTTGATTACTCTAAATTAAAAGTTGATACTAAATTAAATGCAATAATACCTGACCAGTCCACAAAACCTTATGATATGAAAGAAGTAATCTCTTGTTTGGTTGATGACAATGATTTCTTTGAAGTACAAAGTGAATTTGCACAAAATATTATTGTTGGCTTTTGTAGAATTGGCGGAATATCTATAGGGGTGGTTGCTAATCAACCAATGGTTTTAGCTGGTGTACTTGATATTGATGCTTCAGTTAAAGGAGCAAGATTTGTAAGATTTTGTGATGCTTTTAATATCCCTTTATTAGTTCTAGAAGATGTTCCGGGATTTTTACCTGGCACAGCTCAAGAATGGGGAGGAATAATTAAACACGGCGCAAAATTACTTTATGCTTTCTGCGAAGCTACTGTTCCGAAAGTTACAGTAATTACAAGAAAAGCTTATGGTGGAGCTTATGATGTAATGAATTCAAAACATATTAGGGGTGATTTTAATTTTGCTTGGCCTTCGGCTGAAATTGCAGTAATGGGTCCGCAAGGAGCTGTTGAAATAATATTTAAAAAAGAAATTGAAAAAGCAAAAGATCCAATAGCTGAACTTGAGAAAAAATTGACTGAGTACAAAGAAAAATTTACAAATCCATACATTGCAGCAGAACGAGGATTTTTAGATGATGTAATTGAACCATCTGAAACAAAAATAAAACTTATAAAGTCTTTTTCAATACTAAAAAATAAAGTAGATAAAAATCCCAAGAAAAAACACGGAAATATTCCTTTATAAATTTCAATCTTTTTTTATTTAATCGCCTAATACCTAAATTTATACTTGATATAAAATTATTTAACATCTATATTTAACAGTAAGTTATAATTATGGAATCTAAATGTATAAAAAAATAATTTCATTATTCTTAGTTCTACTATTTTCAATTTTGCTTTCCTCTTGTGGCACACAAAATGAAATTATTGAGAATAAGAAACAAGTAAACGAAGCTCCAAACACAGACAAAATAATAAACCAATTATTAGAACAAGCAAGACAAGATTATTTATCTGCACTTGAAAAACAAAAATCAGATAGTGTAAGTCTAACAATTCAATATTTTGAATCAGCGTTAAGTACAATTAATAATTTAAGTTATTATCCTGGTATTGAAGATAATGTAGCCTATATAGAACTTGAAAACTCAATTGTGGAAGACTATAAAAATTTTATTGATAAGCTAGATAAAATTCCAGAAGATGTATCTATTTCAGTATTAGATGAATGGATGAATAAATCCATTCCTGAAATTGATCTAAAAATAGATCCTCAAAAATCTAAAATCAAAAGATTTCAGCCAATAGGTTATAATTATGGATTGCCGCTTGAAATAAATCCGTTAGTTCAGCAATGGTTAGATTATTTTCAAAATAAAGGAAGCGATGTAATAAAAAGATGGTTTGAAAGGTCAGGAAGATATTTCCCTATGATGGAAAGAATATTTCAAGAAGAAAATGTACCAAGACAATTACTATATTTAAGCATGGTTGAAAGCGGTTTGAATCCTAGAGCAAGATCTTGGGCAAGAGCAGTTGGTATGTGGCAGTTTGTAAGTGCAACCGGTAAAATGTACGGTCTAAATTCAGATTTTTATGCAGATGACAGAAGAGACCCAGAACTTTCTACTAGAGCAGCTGCTAGACATTTGAAAGATCTATATAACGAATTAGGTGACTGGTATTTAGCAATTGCATCTTATAATTCTGGTATTGGTTGGGTAAACAGAGCAAAAAGAAATTCAGGTGGAGATGATTTCTGGACTATAAGGTGGTATTTGCCAAGAGAAACAAGAAATTATGTTCCTCAATATATTGCTGTTTGTTTAATTGCATCTAATTTGAATAAATATGGTGTTAAAGATTTAGAATATAAATCCCCATTTGAGTATGATACTTTTACAATTAAAGAAGCAATAGATATGAATTTTCTTGCTTCAATTGCAGGTACTAGTGTAGAAACTCTTCAAGAAATGAATCCTGTTTTAACACAGTTAAGTACACCAACTGCAAACCAGGGTGGATTTGATCTTAAAATACCAAAAGGTTCATTGAGCAGATTTACTAATAGTATGCAAAATATTCCTGCAAGTGCAAGAGTACATTTTCTTTTTCATGTTATAAGAAGAGGAGAAACATTATCCGGAATTGCATATCGTTATGGAATCTCTACAAACAAACTAGCTGATGCTAATAATATTTCTATCCGTTCAAGAATATATGTAGGAAAGAAATTAAAAATTCCTGTAATAAATGTTGCAAACGAAAATTATACATATAATCCTGATACTGAAACCGCAGTTGATTTAACTTTAATTACTTCTAATGAATCAATATTAGATACCCAAGATGTTGCAGTTGATATTGCTCCTCAAATCAATTTAGACTACGAAGTACCTGAAGGTTTTATATCTATCGATTATAATGTAAAAAGAAAAGACAGTTTAATTGGAATAGCAGATTTATTTGAAGCAAGAGTTAGTGATCTTAGAAACTGGAATAATATCCCTTATACTTCATCAGTAATAGTCGGACAAAAACTTAAAATTTATGTTCCTGAGAAAAGGAAAGATTATTTTTCTGAACTAAATAATCTGAATAAAGATACACTTATTACTGCTGAAAATGTAATTCAAAAGAGTAAAGGAACATGGCAATATCACAAAATTAGATATGGTGAAAATTTATCAACGATAGCAGAAAATTATAGAGTAAGTATTAATGAAATAAAAAAATGGAATAATTTAAGAACAAGTAGAATTTATGTCGGAAAACGCTTAAGAATTTATGGTTTTGAAAGAGATTATATGAGAAATAAACCAGTAATAAAAAATATCCCACAACCTATTGGCGATTTTACAACTTACTTGGTTAAGAAAGGGGACACACTAAGTGAAATTTCAGAAAAATTTAATATATCAGTTAATGATATTAAAAATTGGAATAACTTAAAGACAAGTAGAATTGTTGCTGGCAAAAAGTTAAAATTATTTGAGACAAAACAACCTGAAGTTGAAAAAATAGAAAAAGTAAAAACAGAAATTAAAGATGATAAAAATATAATTTATTATAGTGTTCATAGAGGTGATGCGATTAGTATTATTGCAGAAAAATTTGCTGTATCAATTTCTGATATTAGAAAATGGAATAGATTAAGTTCTAATAAAATTAATATTGGTGATAAGTTAAAGATTATTCTGGAACCCGAAAATAAAATTACTAATATGCCTGATAAAGAAGAAAAGCCTGCAGAAGGAATATATGTTTTAGTAAAATCCGGTGATACAATAAGTGAAATAGCTGAAAAATATAATGTATCAATTTCTGATATAAAGAAATGGAATAACCTTACAAGCAATAAAATTGTTACCGGAAAAAAATTAAATATTATTCCAGGGTTAGCACCTGATACAACAAAAACTAAAAAAGGAATAAACCTATTAGCTAAGAACGATACTATTAAAACCCATATTGTAATTAATGGTGAATCACTCTGGACAATTGCTAAAAAGTATAGTACTACTATCCAAAAATTAAAAGAGAAGAACTCTTTAGATTCTAATAAACTAATTATCGGACAAGAGCTTATTGTTGAATAGTATATACTTTTTATTCATTTCAATAATATTTAATTTTACTCATATGTAAGGCAAATAATATATAATTATAAGGTATTTCATGTGCACTAATTTAAAAACTTTAGGTTTTATACTGTTACTTTCTTCGTTGTTTTCTCAAAATTTGTTCTCCCAATCAATAAATGATAGTTTATCTACTACAAATTCACAAAAAGAATATATAATTAAAGATAACACTAAGATTAAAAACGAAATAGACAGCCTAAAGTTAGTGTTAAAAAACCTTGATGTTATTCTAAACAATAATTTAAAAAATTTATATATATTAAAATATGGTAAAGAAGACGGAATTAGAGTTGCAAATAAACAAGTCTGGAATGGAATGACAGAACAAATGCTGCAAGATGGTTGGGGTAAAGCTGATACAGTTAATGCAAACTCTTATAAATGGGGAATTTATACTCAATGGATTTACGGAGATATTACATTGTTTTTTAAAAATGGAAAATTGTTTGAGTGGGAAGAAAAGAAAAAAAATAAAAAGGATAATTAAGATTGTTCAAAGTTGGTAAAATAGAAAAAGAAAAAGCAATACTTCTTGCTCCAATGGAAGATGTAACAGATATTTCTTTCCGATTAATTTGTAAAGAATTAGGTGCAGATGTCGTTTATACAGAATTTGTAAATGCAGAAGGATTAGTAAGGTCTTCAGAAAAAACGCACAAGAAATTAAAAATAATTGAAGAAGAAAGACCTGTAGGAATTCAGATCTACGGAAGCAATACAAAATCAATGGTTTCTGCAGCAAGAATTGCAGAAGAAGAATCGCCTGACTTAATAGATATTAATGCAGGTTGTTGGGTAAAAGGTGTTGTAAAATTAGGTGGCGGTGCAGGATTATTAAAAGATCCAGTTTATATGCAAAATCTTGTTAAAGAAGTTATTGACTCAGTTTCTTTACCGGTAACCGTTAAAACAAGATTGGGCATTGATCATAATAGTATTCAAATTTTAGAAGTTGCAAAAAGGCTGGAAGATGTTGGAGCTGCTGCTTTAACTATTCATTGCAGAACAAGAGTAATGGGGCATAAAGGTGAGGCAGATTGGGAATGGATAAATAGAATAAAAGAAGTAGTAAGTATTCCTGTTGTTTTGAATGGAAATGTTCTTACGCCTCAAGATGTTGTTAAAGCTTTTTCAGAAACAAATACCGATGGAGTTATGATTGCCAGAGGTGCAATTGGGAATCCATGGATATTTAAAGAAGCAAAAGAGTTATTGAATGACGGATATATCTCAACAATGATAGATGAACAACTTAAAATTAGAACTTGTTTGAGGCATCTTGAACTTGCAATAAAAGTTAAAGGAGAACGAAGAGCTATCTTAGAACACAGAAAATTTTATTCAGGATATTTAAGAGGTTTAGCTAATGTATCTCAAATTAAAAAAGCATTAATGATTCCCCTTAATTATAATGAGATAGAAGAGATACTTTTGGGATATTTAGTCAAATTGCAAATGTCAAATGTTGAAGCATAAATTCTGATTATTTTATTTAAATAATAAAAATTTCCTCTATTGATAAAACTTACAAAGCTGAAAGCAGCTAAAATAATTTCAACAATTTTTGTACCTCCTACTTTTACAATTCTTGTTTTACCATATCTTGTATTTAAGTATGAATATCTACTATTTCAAAGATGGGCAGCAATTTTAATAGGATTAACATTTGGCTTTGGAATTCAAATAGTTACCTATTTTTATTTTTTAAGAAAGAATAAAATAAAATCATTTAATGAATCAAATAATAAAGAAAGAATAATCCCATATTTATTTCAAATAGTATTTTATATAATTGGTTTTATTTTATTGTTACTTTCAGATTCGATTTATTTAATTGTTATTTTTTGGTTCACTTATATTTTAAATAGTTTAGCACTTATTATTATAAATTATAAATGGAAGATAAGTTCACATTCAATTGGAGTTGCCCAGCATTTTGCTTTATTTTTCTATTTATCTTTTCCACTTTATTGGCTTTTTATTCTATTAGCTATTTTAATCGGATGGGCACGAATTGAATTAAATGTACACGACAAATATCAGATTATTGCTGGACTAGCTCTTGGATTTATTTTAACATACTTGCAATTAAATATTTTATTATAAAATAATCTAATATTTTTTATCCTAAATTTTTGATGATTTGAAATTATAAATCTATATTTAATAAAACTATTAAATCAATTATGATTCTTTACGAAAAGCACACTAAATATTCTATCATAAAACTTAATAATCCAGGAAAAAGGAACGCTCTTAGTCTCGAATTAATTAGGCAACTAAAAGAAAAACTTGTTGAAATTAAAAATGATGATTCCATAAAAACATTAATAATCACGGGTGTGGGTAAAAGTTTCTGTGCCGGAGTTGATCTAAAGTATCTAAATGATTTAAGAAATAATTCAGCTATGGAAAATCAACTTGATACTAAAAATCTAGCGGCACTATTTCTAATGTTATATAATTTTCCTAAGCCTACAATTGCAGCAGTAAACGGAGCTGCCATTGCCGGTGGCTCAGGATTAGCAAGTGTCTGTGATTTTATTGTAGCTGATAATACTTATGCAAAATTTGGTTATTCTGAAGTTAAAATTGGATTTATTCCAGCTATTGTTTCTATCTTTTTAATAAATAGGATTGGTGAGGGAAGAGCAAGACAGCTTTTAATATCCGGAGATATTATTGATGCTAAAGAAGCTAAAGATATTGGTTTTGCAAATTATCTTTCAGATGATTCTCTAAAATTTTCTGTTGAATTAGCTGAAAAACTTTGTGAGAATTCATCACTAAGTATGAATGATACCAAGCAGATGATTAATGATATTTCAAATATGAATGTTGAAGATGCAGTTGAATATTGTGTACAGTTAAATACTCTTAGCCGTTCAACTGAAGATTTTAGAAATGGAATAGAAAAATTTTTAAATAAAAAATAGATGTTATTATGAGTGAAGAATTAAAAAAATATATACGAAGTGTAAAAGATTTTCCTATCAAAGGAATTATGTTTCGTGATATCACCACACTTTTATTAAATAACGAAGCATCTAAAAAAACTATTAATGAATTATATAATTTTGCCAAAGATAAAAACATTACAAAGGTTGTGGGAATTGAATCTCGCGGATTTTTATTCGGGATGATGCTTGCAGATAAACTTGGAGTTGGTTTTATTCCAATTAGAAAACCCGGGAAACTACCTGCCGAAACCGAATCAATTGAATATGAATTAGAATATGGAAAAGATAAAATTGAGATTCACAAAGATGCTCTCCAACCCGGTGATAAAATTCTTTTACACGATGATCTTCTGGCAACAGGAGGAACAGCTGTAGCAGCATGTAAATTAATAGAAAAATTGGGTGGGGAAGTTGCACAAGTTTCTTTTATAGTAGAACTTTCTTTTTTAAAGGGTAGGGATAAATTAAATAAATATGATGTGAAATCATTAGTAGATTATACTAGCGAATAAATTATAACAACTTTCCATCTTTCATTTCAAAGACCTTGTCTGCAAGGGCGACAAGCTCTCTATTGTGTGTAACCATTACTAATGTCTTCTTATATATGTCTCTCAATTCAATAAATATTTTATCAATAGCATCACTGTTTGCAGTATCTAAATTACCTGTTGGTTCGTCTGCAAAAATTATATCCGGATTATTTGCGAGTGCTCGGGCAATTGCTATTCTTTGCTGCTCTCCACCGGAAAGTTCAGCAGGTTTGTGTGAATATCTATCAAAAAGGCCAACTAAATTAAGCAGCTCTTTGGCTTTATTTCTAGCTTTAGAGATATGAATTCCTTTTATTAGATTCGGTATGAATATATTTTCTTCAGCAGTAAATTCAGGCAACAAATGATGGAATTGAAACACAAGTCCAATGTTTTCATTTCTAAAGCTGGATAATTTCTTTTCATCAAATTCAAAAATATTTTTATCATCATAAAATACTTTGCCGGTGTCAGGTGTATCTAATCCGGCTAAAATATGAAGGAGAGTACTTTTACCTGCACCTGAAGCACCAACAATAACAGTTATTTTATTTTTCTCAATTTCCAATGAGATAGATTTTAGAACCTCAAGTTTTACTTTTTTATTGGTTAAATATGATTTAGATATATTCTCTGCTTCTAGTTTTTTCTCAATATTCATGTTATAAAAATATTACTCCCATTTAATTGCTTTAAGTGGATTTACCTTTGCTGCTCTTTTTGCCGGGAAATAAGATGCAAAATAGGAAAGCGACAAGGAAATAAATGTAATAATTATAAAATCTAAAAATTTTAATTGAATTGGTAATGCATCAATTTTGTACTGAGTTGGATCAAGTGGATAAATCTTAAAATGTATTTGTAGATAACAAACCAAATAACCCAAAAGCAGACCGGCAGTAGTTCCTAAAATTCCTATCAATAATCCTTCATACATAAAAATTCTTTTTATTGAGTTTTCTGTAACACCCATTGACCTCAAAATACCAATATCTCTTTTTTTCTGTATAACAGACATGGTTAGTGAACCTAAAATGTTAAATGTAGCAACTGCAATAATTAAAGATAAAATTAAATATGCTACTAATTTTTCAATCTTCATTACTGTATATAACTCTTTGTGAAAATCATACCAGGTATTAATACTGTAAATATTTTCATCAAGTTTGGTTTGAAGGATCTCTTTAATTGAAAAAGCATTAGATATATCTTTCAATTTTATATCAAAACCTTCATATTTATCTTTATACCCTATAAGATATTGAGCAGTATTAAGGTCAGTAAAAATAAATTCTGAATCGTATTTATTATTTCTTGAATTATAAATACCTGCAACTAAAAATTTTTGTGTATTCGGAAGTGTAAATTGTGTAATTGATTTTTCAATCCCAAAAGGTGAGATTAAAGAAATAGTATCACCAACAATAGTCTGAAGTCTATCAGCAAGAGGTAAACCTAAAATTGCTTTTGGGTAAGTGTTATTTCGTTCTAAGTTGTATTCACCGAATATAAGCTTAGATTTTATATCATAAATATCGCTTTTTTTAATACCTTTTAAGTTGATAACTTGAGCTAATTCATTACGATATGCCAATACTTTGCCGGAGACAAAAGGTGAAAAACCATTTACATCCTTAATTTTTTTTAGCTCATCTTCTAATTTAAGGATATTATTATTTGAAGTATTCTCAATCATTCTTATTTGTAAATGAGGATCAAAACTAACCAGATAAGATGTAACAAGAGAACTAAATCCATTAAAAACAGAGATAACTACTATCAGAGCTCCTACGCCAATCATTATACCTAAAGTAGATAGAATTGAAATTATTGAAATAAAATTCAATTTATTTTTTGAAATAACATATCTCTTAGCTATAAAATTTTCAAATTTCATTAATTAAATCTCAATGTTCTTATCGGATCAATTTTGGAAGCAATAAAACTTGGAATAATTGATGATGCTATACAAAGCAGAAAAGTAATAATCGAAACACCAATAAAAATAATAGGCGATAATTGAATAGGAATTGATGACATCAAGTAAACCGAAGAAGGTATAGAAATAAAATTGTAATTTAATTGTAAAAATGAAAGAATGTATGCCAATAAATTACCAATGAAAATTCCAATTACTGATAATATTGAACCATTAATTAAAAATATTTTTATTATTTGATTTCGTTTAGCTCCAATTGATCTAAGCAAACCGAGAGATGAAGTTTTTTCTAGAGCTAAAATGAGTAATGTTCCAATGATATTAAAAACAGCTACAATTATTATTAATGTCAGCACAATAGGAATTGGCTTTTTCTGTAACTCTATCCATGTAAAAATATTTCTGTGTGTTTGATAAATTGTACTGACTTTATTTGGATATCTAAGATTTTTTTGAATTTTATTTTTAGTTGAGTCTATCTTTGCAATATTATTGATTTTTATATCAATTCCTGAAATTTGTCCTTTCATACCGAATAATTTTTGAGCATTATTAAGGGAAACATAAACATTGATGTCGTCATAAGCTGACATTCCACTTTCATAAATTCCTTTAATAACAAATTTTTCAATTTTGGGAGGGTTATCTGGTGAGGGGAGTTTGTTATTATTAAGAGCAAATAAAGTGACTTTTTCATTTATTTTTAGGAATAATTTATCTGCTAATTTTTTACCAAGAATTAGTTCATTTTCATTATCGTTGCTTAGAAAATTTCCTTTAATAATATCTTTTTTAATTCCTTTCCAATTATCTAAAATATTTATTCCTTTTATATTAACACCTTCTTTTATGCTTTTATTACTTATTATCGCCAATTGTGATAAAAATGGATTTATGGAATTAATATTTCCATTTAATTCATTTTTAATGGAAGGTAATAGTCTGTCAAATTCTGGGATAATGTTGGTGTACGAAGTAATTTGAAGATGAGCATCAAAATCCATTACTTTATTTGTAATTGTGTTTTCAAATCCTCTTAAAATGCTTAAAGCTAAAATTAATGTTGCTACTCCCAATGCTATCCCTAAAACCGTTACTGCAGAAATAAATGAAATGAATTTAGGTCCTTTTCGAGAAAAGATATATTTTGATGCAATGAAAAAGGTAAATGACATTTTATATAATTAATTTATTTATACTTCAGAATAATTTAATAAAAGAATTCTATAAACTCTTGCTGATTCTAAACAATCTGTTATAATTGAACTACTAAAATTATATAAAATATCTAAATCAAGTGTAAATAAATTGTTTTAAAAGTAATTAAACTTTATATTTAACATTCTTATTTTTAAAGATATAGTTCATTATTTATTATTGAAAAGACGACTATCGGGGCGTAGCGTAGTCCGGTTATCGCGCCTGCTTTGGGAGCAGGAGGTCGCAAGTTCGAATCTTGCCGCCCCGACAAAAAGTTTTAATACTTAAATGCTCATAGTTCTTTTTGTATTTTATTGAATAAATGTAATTTTACTAACCTGCGCCCGTAGCTCAATTGGATAGAGCAACAGCCTTCTAAGCTGTAGGTTAGTGGTTCGAGTCCACTCGGGCGTACAATTAGGTAATTTAATAAAAAATAACAAATCTGTTATTTGAATTTTGTAATTTACAATTTATTTTTTATGGTGGGCGTAGCTCAGTTGGTAGAGCATCAGGTTGTGGCCCTGAGGGTCGTGGGTTCAAGCCCCATCGCTCACCCTCCAATTATTTTTTTCTGGCCCCATCGTCTAATGGTTAGGACCTCGCCCTTTCACGGCGGTAATAGGGGTTCGAATCCCCTTGGGGTCACCAAATAAAAAGAGTTGTCAATATTGGCAGCTCTTTTTTTTATTAAAACATTTTTATTTTAATTTGATATTAAATTTGAATTGAAGTTATCTTTAGATTAATAATTAATTATTATATTTAATCTATGGCAAGAAAAAATTCGCCTGATATTAATCTTAACCTTAATGTACGCGGCTTATACCAATCTGCTACTCTTTATATTAATGAAAAATGTAATGAATTAGAGAGTAATGGAAAGCTAGTATATAAATTTGGACTTGGACAATCTCCATTTCCTGTCCCCCAATCTGTTGTTGAGGAATTAAAAGCTAATGCTTATCAAAAAAATTATCTCCCCTCAAAAGGATTAAAAATACTTAGAGAAGCTGTTGCAGAATATCATTGTATCCATAATGGAATATGTTATACTTCCGATGATGTAATTATTGGGCCCGGTTCAAAAGAGTTAATGTTTTTGTTACAATATGTTTATTATGGAGATATATTAATACAGAAACCAAGCTGGGTATCTTATTCGCCTCAAGCACATATTATTGGCAGACAAGTTAGGTGGATATGCACTACCAGAAACAATAATTGGCTTTTTACCGCTGAAGAATTAGAAGCACTTTGTAATAATGATTATCTTAAACCAAGAATTGTTATTTTGAACTATCCCTCTAATCCTATTGGTGTTACTTATACTAAAGATCAATTGAAAAAAATTGCTGCTGTTGCAAGACGGCATAAATTAATTTTACTTTCAGATGAAATATATGGTGAGCTACATCATAAAGGGGAACATATTTCTATTGCAAAATATTATGGCGAAGGAACTATAATCAGTAGTGGATTAAGTAAATGGTGCGGTGCCGGAGGATGGCGATTAGGAACATTTACTTTCCCGGAATCTTTGAGGTGGCTATTAGAAGCTATTTCTGTTATGGCAAGTGAAACTTTTACATCAACAAGTGCACCCATTCAATATGCTGCAGTTCGTGCTTTTAAAGGGGGAAGTGATATTGAAAATTATTTATGGAGAGCAAGATGGATACTCTCTAAACTAGGAAATACGATTGCAAAAAATCTCCAAGTAGCAAATATAGTAACACCTAATCCTGATGGTGCTTTTTATTTGTTCTTGGATTTTAATAATTTCAAAAATAAATTACAAGAGAAGAATATTTTTAATAGCACTGATTTATGTTCCAGTATCCATGATGAAACCGGTGTTGCAATATTGCCTGGTGAAGCCTTCGGTATGAAGCCTGGAGACCTAACTGCAAGACTTGCATATGTAGATTTTGATGGTGTTGCTGCAATGAAAGCAGCTTCCAAGTTAAATATGAAAGAACAAATTGATGATTCTTTTTTAAAAAAATATTGTTCAAATGTACTTAATGGTGTAAAATTACTTACGGATTGGATAAATAACTGATAAAATATCTTTCATAATTATTCAGATTTTATATGTTAAATTACTTTTATGTTGGTCTAGGTGCGGCACTTGGAGGTGGACTAAGATACTGGGTATCAAATGTAGTCTATAAATTTTTACCAACTTTCTTTCCATATGGAACATTAATTGTAAATGCTTTAGGAAGTTTCATACTGGGTTTTCTTATTTTTTACTTTGACCAACGAGAATTATTAAGTCAAAATTTAAAATTATTTCTTACCATAGGTTTCTGTGGTGGGTTTACTACATTTTCAACTTTCTCATTTGAAACAATTAAGTTGTTTCAAGATTCTGAAATTTATCTCGGTATGCTTAATATTCTGTTAAGTATTATTTTAAGTTTTCTCGGAATTTATTTAGCATATATTTTATCAAAATTATAATTAGGTGATATTATGCAAATACAAGGCGATGCAAAATTATTGAGGATTTTTGTAGGCGAAAAAGATAAAATCGGTACACTTCCTTTATATGAAAAGATTGTTTTAGAAGCCAGAAAATTTGGCTTAGCCGGTGCAACCGTATTAAAGGGAATTATGGGATTTGGAGGTAACAGTAGAATCCATACATCCAAAATTTTAAGATTATCAGAAGACCTTCCTTTAGTGATTGAAATTGTTGATGAAAAGTTAAAAATTGAACAATTTCTACCAATTATTGATGATTTCTTTGAAAAAGCTGAATGTGGTGGTTTAGTTACTATCGAAAAAGCCGAAATTATTAAATATGTATCTAGGGTTCAAAACAAATAATTATATATTTGTAATATTTGTTCTCTTTCCTTAATTTCATCTTCATTTTAATATATAAAAACACTTATGAAAATATTAAAACCCAGAAAACTAAATAAAAAAGATGTAATTGGATTGATTTCGCCAGCCTCATCACCTGTTGATCTTTCAAAAATTGAAGATAGTGTAAGTTATCTCGAAAAATTAGGTTATTCTGTTGCATTAGGCAAAAATGTTGGTAAAATAAGTGGATATTTAGCAGGAACAGACCAAGAAAGAGTTGATGATCTGCACGATATGTTTATGAAAAAGGAAATAAAAGCTATATTTTGCATAAGAGGTGGTTTTGGTTCAGGCAGATTGCTGGATAAAATTGATTATAATTTGATAAAGAAAAATCCCAAAATACTTGTAGGATATAGTGATATAACTGCACTCCAAATGGCAATATTAAAAAAGGTTGGACTCATTACATTTGCTGGACCAATGTTACTACCAGATTTTCTGAATGAAATTCATCCTTCCGCAGAAGAATTGTTTTGGAAAACACTTACTTCAAATAAAAAAATTGGTAAAATTAAATCTATTGGTGATAAAAAAATTCAATTTCTAAAAAAGGGGAAAATAAAAGGTATATTGATAGGAGGAAACCTCTCTACTTTTGTTTCTCTAATTGGAAGTGATTATCTCCCAAAGTTAGACAAATGTATACTTCTTTTAGAAGAAACTTGTGAACCTCCCTACAAAATAGACAGAATGTTTAACCAACTTAGACTTTCAGGAATATTTGAAAATTCAAATGGTATTTTGTTGGGAGCATTTAATGATTGCCTTGAAAATAACACTGAGAAAAACACTTTAACATTAGGTGAAGTTATTCAAGATTATTTAGGTGATTTGAAAAAACCTGTACTTTATAATTTATGTCATGGACATATAAAAGAAAATTTAATCTTACCGATTGGATTGAATGTTAAGATAAATTCCTCAAAAAATTATATAGAATTTGCAGAAAATGCAGTTATATAAATCTTTTATATAAATAAGATTAAAGGAGGGGATAGAAGCTGATTCTTGTGCTATAGATTTTCTATATGTTTAAAATATATCTCAGAGAATTTAACTATAGCAGATTCTGCTTTCTTCAAATCATCAAATAAACCATAAACTGTTGAACCGGTACCTGTCATCAAAGAAAAATATGCTCCGGAGTTTAAGAGACTTTCTTTAATTGTTTTAATTTTAGGGTATTTTTCAAAAACAACTTCTTCAAAATCATTAGTTATAATTTTAAGAAGATTTACTTTTGACTTTAACTTATTCAAAATTTCATCCAAATTCATAATTGTATTTTTTATTTTTATCGATTCAAAAGCCCATTTTGTACTAATGTGTATTCCGGGATTTACAAGTAATATATATCCTTTTAATTTTAAATCAATTTTACATAATTTTTCACCTCTTGAATTAGCAAAAGAGGGGACAGGATTAATAAAAAAAGGTACATCAGAGCCTAATTTTAGAGCTAATTTCTTTAATTCCAGGTCCGAATAGCCTAATTTATATAAGATGTTCAATGCTCTTAAGGTTAAAGCTGCATTTGAACTTCCACCGCCTAAGCCTGCACCAATCGGAATGATTTTATCTAAATATATTTTGCAATCAATCCTTATTTTGGATTTTTTTTCTAATAAATTTTTCGCTTTAACTATAAGATTATTTTTTTCATTTAAGAGGCTGGGATTATTTGTATAAAAACTAAAATCTTTAGCTTTTGTAAATGTAATTTTATCTGACAATGTGAGAGGATAAAAAATAGTATTTAAATTATGATAACCGTCAGATCTTTTATCAATTACATTCAATCCAAGGTTAAACTTGGCCGGAGAATTTACAACTAATTTATCCATTTAATAAGTCTTTAATTTTTTTAATGTGTTTGGGTGATGATCCACAACAAGCCCCAATAAACAATGGTTTTTTACTCAGATAATTTTTAATTAACTTTGAATATTCTTTAGGAGAAACTGCACATTTAATATCTTCATTTTTAAAAGTACCATCACCGCAATTTAAATATAATCCCCAGTTAAAATTTAGGTCTATTATTTTATATATTTTATCAAATGTTGATATTTTTATGCAATTAAATCCAACAGCCAAAGGATTGAATTTACAAATAAAATTTAGAATTTCTTCAATATTTTCTCCTGAAAGAATATTTAATTCTTCATCAATAAATAAACTGAGAATGTAAGGTATATCCTTTTGGTCACAAAATTCACAAATAATCTTAATTTCATCTAAGTGACTTTGAGTTTCATTCAGTATAAAATCACACCCATTTTGCATTAGTAAATCAATATGGATTTTATGGTTTTTCTCTAATTCAGAATTGCTTAATGTTCTTTTAACTTGATAGCAGTCTTCAGCCGGAGGATTTGAACCTGCGATTAATATTTCTGAATCCGAGATAGAATCTTTTGCAATTTTCAACGCTTCTTCAACAAGGAATTCTGATTTATATTGGGTATGTTTAACAGCTGATGGGTTAGTCCTGAAACTGTTAGTAGTAATTATGTCTGCACCTGAATTTATATAATCTTTATAAATATTTCTAATTATATCAGGTTTATTAAGGATAGCTTTAGACATCCATAAATTATTATCAACAGGTATCCTTTTTTCTTGAAGCAGACTACCCATTGCCCCATCTAAAATTAAAGGTCTTCCTAATTTTTTAGATCGTTCTGTAAGTAAATTATTCTTAATTAGCTGAACCATTTATTTCGATTTCTTATTCATTTCAAAATAAGTAGTCACTAAATTAACAATTTTATCCAAATCAATATTTTCTATACACTCTAAATTGTATGGGCATTCTTTCTTCCAACAAGGTGAGCAAGCTAAATTCTCGTTGTATAATTTTTCACCTCTATCGTAAAGTTCAATTTCATTCCAACAACTAACTCCAAACCAAACAATAATATATTTTTTTAATGCTATACCCAGATGCATTCCAAATGAATCACCTGTTATTATTATATCTGCCAAAGATTCAAAACAAGCTCCTTTCCTTACGCCAAGATTGGCAGGAGTGTTAATTATTTTACCTTTAAATTTTGAATAAATTTTTTTATTCCTTTCAACATCTTCAGGGCCTCCTAAAAGTATAATCTTACTTCTTGTTTTCTTCAAAATATTTTTAATTAGAAGCTGATGCTGCTTTACAGTCATTTTTTTATTTGGGTAAAGATTTGAGCAGCCTGTGTTAAAGCCAACTACAAAATCTTTGTTTGTGAAACCTATTTCTTTTTTATAATCAGCTATAAACTTTTTTTCATCTTTTGTAAATTCGAAAATATATTCTTTCTTTTTGTATATCAGTTCAAATGTTTCAGCTAAATATTCCTGACCTGTTTTTTTATTTACTCTGAATTTCAGATTATTATCCATACCCAAGTTGTAATTGTAATAACTTCCTTTATTCATGGGGATAATTTTTCCATCTTCATTCAATCCAAAACCAAATTTATGTTTTGCTTGGACTAAATTTAGAATTGAACACGATCTCTGAGATTTATCAACATTAAGCGCATAATCAAATTTTATATTTTGTAAGATTGATAATGATTCGTCATTATAATCATATACTTTGTCTATCATCGGATTATTGAAAAGAAGAGGAGAAGCAATTTTTAATGTTATCCAATAAATAGTTGATTCTGGAAATTTCATTTTCAGCAACGGTAGTTGAGCTGTGGTCATTAATACATCACCCATAGCATCTAAATTAATTATTAAAATTTTGGTGCCGATAGGTATGTTATCTTTGCAACCGTCCTGCCAGCAATTATGATCTTCATAACAAGGTTTATAACCTGTAAAATTTTTACAACTCGGAATTTTGTTTTCCATTTAGATATTTCTCCAGAAAAGGAATAAGCTTTTGTTTTACTTCTTCAAAAGTAATGTTTTTTAATGTTGGTTCAGTTGTTACTGCGTACTCAAAATCAGTTTTATAAGGACTCCAGATAACATCGGAAGTATTATAATTTACATACAAACCAAATACAGGAATTTGCTTTACAGAAGCTATGTGAACTGCCGATGTATCAGGTGTTATTAAAAAATCCAGTTGCATAATTCCTGCCGCAAAAATACCAAAACACTTCGTGATTGGATAGATATTGTTTTCATCGATTATCTGTTTAGCCAGATTTAAATCATTATCAGTTGAAAAAAGCACTGTAGTTAAGTTATATCCGGATAGTAATTTGCAGAGCATTCTGAAATTATCAACTCCCCAAAATCTTGCCTTGCTTCCGGCTGATATGTTAATTCCAAGTAATAATTTTTTGTCCGGATTTATTTTTTTAAAGTATTCTTGCGCAGTCTGATTTTCCTTATCCAAAGGGTAAAACTCTAACCGGTATTCGGAGTTATCTTCCTTTGAGGCAAAAAGATTTTTCAGGTTTAATATTCTATCTACGATATGATATTGTGATGAATCCAATCTTTCAACTGTATGGGAATAAATTGCACTATTAGACTTTTCTAATGCAAGTTTATATTTGATGTCAGCAAATGCAACCAGAAAGGATACTGTGGTTGAAATGTCATCGTGTAAATCAATTATGGCGTCAATTTTATTTTTTCTAATGATCCTGTTTAGTTCAATAAATCCTGCTAATCCTTTTTTATAAATATGTACTTTTTCAATATTTGGATTCCGTTCATAAATAAAATGATTCTTTACATCAGCTAGAACATGAATTTTACATTGACATTTTTCTTTAATTGCTCTAATCAGTGGTGTAGTAATAATTGCATCACCAATTCTGTTAAGTCTGATAAATAGAATATTACTCTGCGAATTAAAATCCGGAAGTGCGGATTTTTTCCTGACTGGTCTGAAAAATAAAAGTAACTTTAATAAGAATATTTTTAGAATAATTTCAATTGATTTCATTTAAAAGCTTCCGCGATTTTTTCAACACTATCAAAACATCCAAATCGAGCATACATTCATGGTTGTAAGGACAAGTTAACTTATTACAAATTATACAAAATAAATCTTCTTTAATTACATAATCAGATTTTTGTGAAAATGGTCGATGGGCAGACGGATCAGTCGGACCAAAAATACCCAGTGCAGGAACACCAAGTGCTGCTGCTGCGTGCATTGGTCCGGAATCGTTAGTAATTACCAAATCACATTTCTCAATTAAACCCGAGAGTTGTCCGAATGAAGTTTTGGGCGCAATTAGTGGAGATGGTAGCAATTTTTCTTTTATAATATTTACATCTGATTCATCACCCGGTCCCCAAAGAATAATAAACTGAACAGAAAGATGGTTCTGAATTTCCTCGCATATTTCCACCCACTTCTCGGCATCGCATCTTTTGGATTCCCATCCACCGGAGGGAATTATTCCGACAAGAAAATTTTTATCTTTAGCAAGATTGTTATTGATAAAATTTTCAGCAAATGATTTTTCCTCATCTGTAGTGTTGAAGATTATATTTTTAGATTTAATCGGAGTTTCAAGAGCATTGAGAAGAGTCAGGTTATCTTCAGCTGCATGTTTTCCCATCGAGCCAGGTTTAGCTAAAAAATTGTAGGCATATCTTCTGCCTCGTTTATCATACCCAACTCGGTATTTTGCACCTGAAAGAAATGTTATCTGTGCAGTTTTGGGATTAGACCATAAATCAAATACTATATCGTACTTTTCATTTCTTACTTTTCGTATGATTGACAAAATGAAATCATTCTTTTTAAATGTTAATATCTTAGAAATAAATTGGTTATTCTCAACTGCACATTTGGCAAATTCTTCAGTTAAATAATGGATCTCAGAATGTGGGAAAGCAGTCTTTAAATTTTCAAGTACAATTGTAGATAAAAT
>PFVA01000026.1 GCA_002790365.1 Ignavibacteriales bacterium CG_4_9_14_3_um_filter_30_11 | reverse complement strand
ATTGCCAGGGGTTAACCCCGCTATATAAAATGTTTTATAAAAACATTTTATATAGCGGCCTTCGGCAAAAAATTCATTTCCAATGATTTTTTTTGGTTAAGAAAACAAAGTCTCTGCTTCGTTAAAGAGTTATCATTTTATTTGAATTCAATTCAGGAAACAAAGATGTCATCTTTTCACCGTTCACTTTTTGCGTAAGATGAGTTAATAAAACTAGTACCGTAAGTATTTTATCAAATCAATTAATTCGTTCTGCAACTTCATCAGCATTAAACTATGGAGAAGCACAAAGTAGTGAATCTAGAAAGGACTTTATTCATAAAATGAAAATAATTTTGAAAGAATTGAGAGAAAGCTTGGTATGATTGAAAATTATTAAGAAAAGTAAATTATTCAAATCAGAGATACAATTAAATGAAGCTCTAAATGAATCCAACGAGTTAGTACCGATCTTCGTAAAAAGTATTGATACTGCTCAGAAAAATTATAAAAAATAATATCTTATTTTCATTCCTTCTAAAATCATTATTCATCATTCAGTATTCGAAATTCAACATCCTTTGATTTTCTCCATTAGAGCATACCTTAAAATTTTTCCCATTTCATTTCGTGGTATTTGATCAACAAAAAATATTTTTTTTGGAAGTTTATATTTAGCAAGATAGCCAGATAAAAAATCATTGAGATCAGATAATAGAAATAAATCATTGTTTATCGATACGACGCTAACAGCAACTATTTCTCCCCATTCCTTATCCTTTATTCCAATTACTGTAGAATCTTTTATTTTCTCAAATTTGTTTACATAATATTCAATTTCTTTTAAACTAATATTTTCACCACCGGATATAATAATATCATCTTTTCTGCCTTCAACAAACAGTTCATTATTTTCATCTATGTAACCAATATCTTCAGTAATAAAGTAACCGTCACCTGAAAAATCAACTTGTTGATTAAAATATCCTTGCATTACCGAATCACCCTTAATTGCAATTTTATTATCAATAATTTTTATTTTATTGTTTCCAAGTACTTTGCCAACAGATTTTGAGTCTAAATTTTTAGGGTTAACTCTTTGGGCTGTTATAAAAGAACAAGTTTCAGTTGAACCATAAACCTTAATAATTTTCCACCCTTTTTTTACAGCTTCAATAACCAAACTAGTATCAATTAAACTACCGCCAATTAGTATATTATTTAAATTCACACTTGGTTGAAAATTCTTTTCCAATATTCTTTTCAATTGAGTTAGGACTAACGAAATTGAATTAGGTTTATGTTTTTCAATCGCAGTAATTATATCTTCATTTTTAATTGATTTTGGAATTATTATAGCCCCTCCAGAAAATAAAGTTCTAGTAATAATTGAAAATCCACCAATGTGATAAAAGGGTAGAGAAGCTAGATATTTATTTTCTTTTTTGAGGTTTAAAAATTTTATTTGAGCTAATGCACTGCTTATTAAATTATTAAAACTCAATTTTATTCCCTTAGCTTTACCTGAAGAGCCAGAAGAAAATAAAATCAATGCAGTTTTATTCTTGTCAATATTAATTTTATTAATGATGTTTTTATCAGAGTTCTTAATTGGAAAATTTATAATGTCATTTGTGGAGATATCTAATTTCACATTAATGTTTTCTTCAACCAAGATTTTTTCAGGCAAGACTTGATCAACAATATTATTTAATTCATTTTTAGTAAAATTTGGATTGATGGGAACAGGGATTGCACCAATATTCCATAAAGAAAAAACTTGAATAATAAAGTCAATTGAATTATTGCTAATTAGAATTACTCTGTCATCAAGCTTGATATTATTTTCTAAAAGGGAGTTTGAAGTCTTTGATATTTTATTATGCAGTTTGGAATAATTGATTGTTATATCATTAAAAATAATTGCAGCAGAATTATTCAGAGGGATATAATTTAAAATTTCCATTTAGTATAACTTTATAACACCATTTTTGACAGTATAAGGATCGGGGAATAAGTCATTTTCAAAATATTTTGCTGTACTGAGTCCATGAGCTATTTTATTTTTTATAGTGGAAGCTGCAAATATTGCATTTGCTCTGCCTAATGCTGATTCAAAAGTTGTTGTAATTACAACTATTATTTTATTTTTTTCACATAATTCTATGATTTTCAAAGTTGGTAATAGACCACCCAACATCATTGGTTTGAGTATAATTACATCTACAGCTTTTTTTTGAATAAAAGTAACTGCATCGCTATAATTTCTTATTGATTCATCAGCAGCAATATGAATTTTTGAACAAGATTTTAATTTGATAAATTCATCGATAGAATTTACCGGCTGTTCCACATATTCAATTTGTAAATTCTTCAATAAGTTAAATACTTTTTCAGCAGTAGTGAAATTCCATTTTCTGTTTGCATCCAATCTTAAATTAAAATCAGAACCAAGCTTACTTCTTATCAGAGAAATTATTTCTATATCATCTTCAAAATTATCTCTCCCTACTTTTAATTTTATTGCCTTAAAACCTTCTTCCAAATAATTCTGACAAACAGTTAAAGTTTGATCAGAAGGAAGAAATCCTATAACTGAATTAACAGAAATAGATGAATTTAATGTCACATTTAATAATTCATTCAAAGGAAGTTTTGTTTTGTTACAAATTAGATTTAATAATGCTTGTTCAATGCCGTGTTTTAGCGATGGGAAATCATCAAGTTCTGATAAAGAGTTATTTAGATTATTAATAAAATTATCCGGTTCTAAATTTAGTTTAAGTTTAAAATCTTTAATCTTATTTGTAGCATCTTCTAAAGTTTCCGAACCAAATTCAGGGAAAGGGGAACACTCACCAAGTCCTGTGAAATTATCATATTTAATTTTAATTAAAATCCCTTCTCTCTTTTTTAATTTTTTTTTGGAGGTTAAAAACGGATTATTAAAATTTAATTCGAATGGAGAATAAGTCATTTGCAATTTTTTCATTGTAATAAACCAAATGAAAATAACAAACTGAAAAGTCCTGCAAACTTGGCTGATAATTCCAAAGTTTTATTTAATGCTTCACCTTCATAATTGATCAACATCTTTATTAAATAAATTGCAAACGGTATAGAAAGTAAAGGAAGTAAAATTAGTAATGAATAGCCTAAATGTATCCATAAAAAAATCGGTATTAAATACGAGATAATAATTTGAAATATATATTGAAATTGTGTGAATTTTCTTCCAAAAATTACAGTAGTGGTTTTTTTATTAACTTCTTTGTCTTCATTAAAATCCCTAAAATTATTAACAAGTAAAATATTTGTTATAAGTGCACCAACGGGAATTGAAACTAGAATGGATAAAAAATTAAACTCAAATGTATTTACAAAATAAGTACCTGCTGTAGCGACAAATCCAAAAAATATAAAGACAAAAACATCTCCAAGTCCATTATATGCCAAAGGATATGGACCAGCAGTATATGCAATTCCAGAAGAGATAGAAAATATTCCTATGATAAGTACAACAATCCCTCCAGTATAAACTAAAAACAGACCAGCAATAAATGCCAAAGAAAAAACTAATATAATTCCGAGTTTCATTTCTTTTGCAGAAATCAATCCACTTGCTAAAACCCTTTGTGGTCCTTTTCTATCTTCTTTATCAGATCCCTTTAAATAATCAAAAAGATCGTTTATAAAATTTGTTCCTATTTGAATTAGTAGTGAGCAGAATAAAGCAATTAATGAATTGAGAATTATAAATTTATTTTGACTATAAGCAAGAGATGATCCAACAATAATTGGAATTACTGCTGCAAGTAAAGTTTTAGGTCTGCTTGCTAAAACCCAACTATTAAATGTATTTTGTGTATGCACTATTTAATATAATGTTATGGGAGTTTTGGGTATTTTTTAAAATCCGGTTTTCTTTTTTCAAGATATGCTTTTTTCCCTTCTTGTGCTTCCTCACTCATATAATAAAGAAGAGTTGCATTACCAGCTAATTCTTGAATGCCGGCTTGTCCATCCAACTCTGCATTAAAAGCAGATTTTAAAAGCCGAATTGACATTGGGCTGTGGGTAAGAATTTTCTTTGCCCACTTAATACCTTCTTCTTCTAATTTTTTAATTGAAACAACTTTATTAACCAATCCCATTTCTTTAGCTTCTTTTGCATTGTACTGATCACATAAATACCAAATTTCTCGAGCCTTTTTTTGTCCAACAATTCTTGCAAGGTAACTTGAGCCAAAGCCTCCGTCAAAGCTACCAACTTTTGGACCGGTCTGACCAAAAATTGCATTATCAGCTGCAATAGTCAGGTCACAAACTACATGTAAAACATGTCCTCCACCAATTGCATAACCTGCAACTAAAGCAATAACAGGTTTTGGAATACTTCTAATTAATTTTTGAAAATCTAGAACATTTAATCTCGGAACACCGTCTTTTCCCACATATCCTTTATCACCTCTAAATCTTTGGTCTCCTCCTGAGCAAAAAGCATATTTACCATCTTTTGCAGGACCCTTACCGGTTAATAAAATTACACCAATTTCCTGATCTTCTCTAGCATCAGAAAATGCATTATACATTTGCATAACTGTTTCCGGTCTGAATGCATTTCTAACTTCCGGTCTATTGATTGTAATTTTTGCTATACCATCCATTTTTTCATAAATGATATCTGAATAATCTTTTACTTTTTTCCATTTATAAGGCATAAATATTCCTAATAATCTTGATTGTTCTTGCTATAAGATAAAAATCTATATTGATTGATACACGAAAAATATTGAAAAGTTATGAGAATTAGTATTAAACAAGCACCAGAATTTTTAAAGTGTGGATAAAAATCGATTAATACTATTTTTGAATTCTATGGAGTTTTCTAAATGAGTTGAATGGCCAGTATTATTTATAATTGAATGAATTGCATTAGGAAATATATTTGCCATTACCTGATTTATTTTAGTAAACTTTTTATCTAATTCACCTGTAATTAATAATATTGGAAAATTTAAGTTTTTTAAATTATTAAGAAGGCAGGGCAAATTTCCTGTTCCAAAACCTATAAGTGAATTTACTAAACCAATTTTATTATTCTTTAATTTGTTTTCTATTATCAATTTATATTTTTCTTTTGGCAGTTTTTTTAGTGTGGAAAAAATTTCTTTATTAAGCCAATGATCAACAAAACCAACAATTTTATTTGATTTTATATATTCAGCTAATCCTTTGTCTTGTTTTTTTCGATCCTCTCTTTCTGTTTCATTTTTTATTCCGTACATAGTACTTTCTAAGATTAATCCTTTTACTTTTTCAGGATATTTATCAGCGAAAGATAGAGCTAATCTTCCCCCCATTGAATATCCACAAAGGATAATTTTTTTTTCTGTAAAATATTCTGTTATTTTTTTTATTTGTTTAATTTGAGAATTAACTTTGTAATAATTCAATTTACTTGGTGAATCACTTTTACCGTGTCCAATTAAATCAATTAAAATTGGATTGTAGTTCTTATCAATTCCATTAATGACCTTTAACCAATCAGTAGAAGAGCAGGTAAATCCATGAAGAAAGAAAATATATTTTTTTTCAGAAGATGGTTTAAGAGGTGTTTCAATATTTAGTTCAAAGTCTTCAAATTTAATTTTCAAAAGGCTTTCCTAACTTTATCCCAAAAAAGTTTTCTTAATTTATAAGATTCTTCAGAATTAGTTTTTATTTCAATGACCTGAAGTTTACTTGATTTAATAGAGGAATTAAAAACACTTTTAAAGTTTTTCCAATTTTTAATTCTAGTGTATTTAATTCCAAACCCATTTACAATATCATTAAAATTTAGATTATGCGGAGTCAAAAAATATTTTTTAAATATTTGCTTATACTTTTTAATAGGAAGAAAATGAAATATCCCGCCTCCTGAATTATTTATTAATATTATAATTAAGGGGATAGAATTTTTATTTTCATTTAGTAGCCCATTAAGATCATGGTAAAAGGCAATATCGCCTATTAATAAGATTGTTAGTTTATTGCTTCGGGCCGCAATACCCATAGAAGTGGAAATTATTCCATCAACTCCGCTTGCGCCGCGATTATTAAAAATGTTTAATCTTTTAAAATCTTTTGAAGCAAAATTATCAAAATCTCTAACAGGCAGACTATTAGAAAGCATAATATTTGAATAATCGGGAATTAACTTTAATACTTCATTAACAATCCTGCTTTCTGAAGGGAATTTTGCAGAATAGATAAATTGACTTTTTATTATTGAAGTGACATTATCTGCATTTATAAAGGAAGATAACCAAGTATTATTTTTATTCTTTTTAGTGAGCTTTGAAATAATCTCTTTACAGAAAATTGAATGTAACATTTTCAAAAGTGTAGTTGTGTTATTTGATGGATCAAATAAATCACCAAATTCATTTATTAAATATATTCTGCATTTCAGTTTTGATAAATAATCTTCTACTCCTTTGGATGTAACTGTTCTGCCAAAATGAAGAACAATGTCAGGTTTGTTTTTATTTGTAAAATTTGAGTTTCTTAGAAAAGCATCATAATTACAAACTATGTTATTGTGAGCTTTTGTATTAAATCTTAATTGTGATGTGCCGTCAACTAGGATTGGGTATTTTAATTTTTCAGATAATTTAATAATATTATTTGCAAAATCATTTCTATAATTTTCCGGACCAATAATTATAATTCCTTTATCATATTTATTTAAATCATTAATAATTTTTTTAATTAGAGTTGAATCTGATAGTCCAGTTTTTTGTTTATAGAAATTAATCGATTTTTTATTATTTGAAATATCCAATAAAGTTTTACTAATATTATCAGTGAATGAATCAGGTTCAAAAGGTTTATCAAATGGGAAATTAAAATGAACAGGCCCTGGATTTATTCTGGTTGAGATATTAATTAAATCAAAAGAATTTTTTCTTAATACTTTAATTTTTCTTTCTGTAAGTAAGGGCATTCCAAAATCAAAATAAGCTCTAATATGATTTTTATAAATATTTTGTTGGTTAATAGCTTGATTAGCACCTCTTTCAAAAAATCCAGGTGGTCTGTCTGCAGTACATATAATTAAAGGAATTCTTTGTTTATACGCCTCAATTATAGATGGATAAATTTCAGCAGTCGCAGTTCCGGAGGTTGTAACAATTGCAACTGGTTCATTTTTTACTTTTGCCAATCCCAAAGCAAAAAATGCAGAACTTCTTTCATCTATAAAAACATATTTTTTGATTTTTTTATTTGAAGCAAATGCAAATGTTAAAGGTGTATTGCGGGAACCGGGAGAGATACATGCAAATTTAATTCCGTTTGCTGAAAGTTCATTTACAAATGCCGTTGCCCAAATTATGTTTTTATTTACTTTTATTTTCTTCATCAAATAAATTGAGGATAGCCTTTAGTTTTATTTCTGTCTCCTCAAATTCAGTATTTGGATTGGAATTTGCAACAATTCCACTGCCTGCAAATACAGTTAAATTTTTCTCATCTGTTAAAGCTGATCTTAAAGCAACGGTAAATTCACCTTCATTATTGAAATTAAACCAGCCAATTACTCCCGAGTACATTCCTCTGTCATAATTTTCAAATTCGTTTATAACAGAAAAAGCTTTGTCTCTTGATACACCACATATTGCTGGAGTAGGATAAAGATTCATCAAAATATCAAATGCAGTAAATCCATTTTTTAATCTTCCGGAAATTCTACTATGCAGATGTTGAATATTTTTTAATTTTTTAATGCTATATTTATTCTTAATTTCTAATTCGTCAGTTATATCTCTAATTGTTTCTGTGATATGATCTATAACAAAATTATGTTCAGCTAAATTTTTTTTACTGTTTAATAAATTATCAGCAAATATTGAATCTTCTTTTTCATCTCTACCTCTGGGTGTTGAACCTGCCAGAGCGTCTACTTCAACAAAGCCGTTGCTGAATTTTGCCAATCTTTCCGGAGTTGATCCAAAAAAGAAAGAATTATTATTGTGATAAATGAAAAAGTGACAGGTTGGATAATTGGTTGTTAGGTTTTTGTAAATAAATTTCCAATTGGGTCTATTGTTAAGTTTTAATGAAAGGTTGCGGGACAATACCACTTTTTGAATTTCATTTTTCCTAATTAATTCTAAAATATTTTTAACTTTTCCTATCCAATTTTCTTTATCAGCTTTTCCATTTGGATTTAATATTGTCGAATTTGCATCAACTGGAATATCATTTACATTATTGGTAATTATAATTTTTTCTAATTCATTTTTGACTTTAAATATATATTTATCAAAATCTTTTATAGATTTCAAAAAAGTATTAAACACTAACCCAGTAAAATTATTTTTTTTAATAAAAAGAAATTTTGGAATGAACCAATTTGAATCCTTAAAATCATTCCATAATTCAGAATTCGATTTAGCAAAAAACTTCATTCCGCCTACAATCAATGGAATTTCTTTGGAAAAATCTTTTCCCCAATTTTCTATTGTATTTTCTTTTAAATTATTTATTACAGAAGAAAAAGATGATTGGTCAGTTTTAAGTTTATCACTAAATGTATAAATGGAATCTAAAGCTATTATTTTAAAATCTTCGTCTGGTTTTTCAAAGATAAGAGATGGAGAATATTCTCTGATTTTATTGAAAATATTATTGAAATTTAAATTAGGTATTGGATAAACAAAACTGATGAATGTATTTTCATTTGATAAATTATCAAATGGAATTATCTTCTCAGAATGAAATTTGCTAAATGAACTTTTAAAATCAGTAAGAAATTCTTTCATCAAAATAGCTTAGTTGTAATACTGAAATATAACTTTTACTAGTTAAGATTTCAATTTATAGTGTGAGTAAAAATGAAATGAAGGTTAGTCTAAATAACTGATGTTACACAAAGCTGAAAGATGACATATTTTTATTAAGAAAATAAAGTCTCTATTTCGTTAAAGAATTATCATTTTATTTGAATTCAATTCAGGAAACAAAGATGTCATCTTTTCACTGTTCACTTTTTGCGTAAGATGAGTTAATAAGAAGAAATAGATTAAATATTAACTATAATCTATAGGTCAGATCTACTAAAATTCTATCTATTTCTATATCTTGATAAGTTCTGGAAATATTAACTCCATAATTATCGCCAATGTTTTTCCACCAACCTCTTGCATATCCAATATCGACTCCAATATTTTCTGCCAATAAAAATCCAAACCCTGCAGTTAAATATTTTTTATCAAACTGATCTGGATCATCTTTGTATGCTGATGGTTGCGTAAAATAACCACCTCTTATTCTTAAACCTAATTGAGTAATTGTGTATTCTGCTCCTAAATTATAAGAAAAAACTTGTCCTAAAGTATTTGCTATATCTTTGTTTACACCACCTATATACTGATTGCTTAAACCTTCAGGGTTTTCGATTTTACTTTGTGAATAATCTATAAATGAACCTTCTGCATTAATTATTAAACTACCTATATTAAATGAAAAGCCTGAAGAAAATTTAAATGGAGTTACTATGTCATATTTTACATAGTCACTATATTTGGATTGATCTAAGTCAACAAAATTATCTGTTCCAAATTCACTGTAACCATTTACTAAAAAATCTTCTTCTATGGTATAATATTGAGGGAATTGAATAGTTGTGCCAAACCGAGCATTGTCATTAAATTGATATAGCAAACCAACTTTTGCAAACCATCCCTTTATT
>PFVA01000205.1 GCA_002790365.1 Ignavibacteriales bacterium CG_4_9_14_3_um_filter_30_11 | reverse complement strand
GTAATGTAAGTTATTAAATTACCTTGGATAGGAGTGTAACAATTACTTAAATCCTCTTTTTTTATAGAAGAAAAACTAATAATATTATTATATTTATTAGTTAATTACTTCAGCTTAACTTAATAAATTAATTAACTGATGTTATGCAAAGCTGAAAGATGATATCTTTTTATTAAGAAAATAAAGTCTATATTTCGTTAAAGAGTTATCGTTTTATTTGAATTCAATTCAGGAAACAAAGATGTCATATTTTCACTGTTCACTTTTTGCGTAAGATGAGTTAATGATGATTTATTTCCCTAAAGCTTTAGCTAGTGTACTTATCAAAGCATCTTTTGTAAAAGGTTTTGCTAAGTAACTTGTGAAACCACTACCGTATAATTCTTTTTTATTAGCTGAAAATGAATATGCAGATACAGCAATTATAGGTATAGTTTTATACCCTTTTAATTTCCTAATATGCTTTGTTAATTCAATACCATTGGGTTTATATTTTAAGTCAATATCCATTAAAATGATATCGAAAGGTATTGCTTTTACTTTTACAAAACCTTCTATACCATTTTTTGCAAAATGAATATCGAATTTGCCTGTTAAAAACCTTTTAACAATTGCATTCGCACTATTGTCATCTTCCACATATAAAAGCTTAGGTAAAATTACTGTAGTGTTCACATTGATATCGTTCTTTTCATTTTGAACTATTTTGGGTTCAGATGGGGTAACAAAATGGAATTTTACATTCTTTGGAATATAGACAGTGAATGTAGAGCCTTTACCTAGTTCACTTTCTACTTCAATTTTACCCTTTAATTTTTGAATATATTTATTTGTGATTGTTAAACCAAGCCCGGCGCCTTCAAAAACTCTTGATGCTCCTTCACTTACTTGACGAAATTCTTCCCAAATTAATTTTTGCTTATCTTCAGGTATGCCAATACCAGTATCAATTACTTTAATTACAACAAATTTATCATTATTAGAAATATCTACATAAACATTAACACTACCGGCTGTTGTATATTTAACAGCATTATTGATAAGATTATTCATAATTTCATAAAATATTCTTACATCACTGTAAATAATTAGACTATCTAAATTGCTATTTACATTTATGAGAATATTTTTTTTGGCAGCAGATACTTCAAATATTTTAGCACTCCTTTTAATTTCCTGTATAACATCAAATTCTGTAAATTCTATTTCCATAGCTTCAGATTCTATCTTAGATAAGTTAAGTATAAGATTTAATGTTTCTAACAGACGCTTACCATTTTCATTTACTAAATTGGCAATTTTTTTTAGTTCTTCATCTTTGATATCTTCTTCTAGTATTTCAGTAAAGCCCAAGATACCAGCCAATGGTGTTCTAAGTTCGTGACTCATATTTGCAAGAAAATTTGATTTTAGTTTGTACAATTCTTCTGCTTTTTCCTTGGCTCTTATTAGCTGTACTGTAATTTCCTTTTTTTCCGTTATGTCATTTTTAACTCCGATATAATTAAGGATATTCCCTTCGTTATCAATTATTGGTGCAATATTGACACTTTCCCAATATGTCTCTCCATTTTTACGCTTATTAAGCAATTCACCTTTCCAAGTCTTTCCGCTAAGTATAGTTCCCCATAATTCTTCATAAACAATTTTTGGTGTTTTACCGGAAGCAAATATTCTTGGATTTTGACCAATTAATTCTTCATTAGAATAACCGGTAGCTTCTGAAATCTTTGGATTAGCATATTCAATGTTCCCTTCAAGGTCAGTTATAATTATCATATTAGGACTTTGTTCAATTCCTCGAGATAATTTTAATATTTCTGCCTGGTATTTTTTTATATCTGTAATATTGAAAATGGTACCTTGTATTATAATATCTGAAATTAGATTGGCACTTATTAAAATTGAAATGACAGTACCGTCTTTTTTAATACCATTGGTTTCAAAATTTGAGATAAATTTTTGGTCTTTTAATTTTTCAAGAAATAATTTCCTACTGGCTTGGGATTT